>JBIJCH010000387.1:0-2769 GCA_044344815.1 Flavobacteriales bacterium
GGCGGGCCAGGGCCAGTGGCGGGCCTCGCGCCGCATCACCACCAGCAGCCCCGCGGCCATCAGCAGCGTGCTGGGGAAGCCGGAGCCGATGCCGAACGGCGTGATGGCCAGCAGGAAGACGATGCCCCCCAGGCAGGCCAGCCGGGTGATGAGGCCGCGCAGCAGCAGCCCCGCCGCGATCAGCGCCTGGCACAGGGCCACCAGCCCCACGTAGCGCGCGATGTGCGCCGCGAAGGGCCCCCGGATGATGGTGCTGTAGGTGTCGCTCCAGGTGAGGTCGGCGTACTCCAGGTAGGCCTCGGGGTCGTTCACGGCGGTGCTGTAGTTGGTCCACGCCGCCCAGGCGAAGAGCAGCACGTACATCCAGCGGGCCCCGCGCACCCAGCGCCAGGCGGCCACCAGCATCACCAGCGACACCGTGTTGGCCACCACGTACATGGCCAGGAACACGGGGTTGTCGAGGGCCTCGAACATGCGGCGAAGCTACGGCCGGCGCCCAACGCAGCGCCCCGGCGCATCGCGTGGATGGCCGGGGCGTGCATTCCCACCGGTGATCGACCCCTCGTTGCGCCGGCGGACGGATGTGAGGTGTTCAGCTGCGCACCAGGCGGGCGAGTCCGCTGAAGAGGTTGGGGTGCAGGGTGCGCGGCCGCAGGTCGGCCTGGTCGCCGCCAGCGGGTGCGGGGGTGGATGGCGCTTCGGGCTTCACGGGTGCGGGCGGCGCGGGCAGGTCGTCGGGCACCTGGTCGGGTGTCACCGTGCCGCTGAGGCCGCCGCTGGTCATGGTCCAGGTGCGCCCCACCATGTCGTCGTCCAGGGTGTTGGTGGTGTTGTCCACGTCGTCGAGCAGGAAGCCCATGGTGCTTCCGAAGTGCACGGCGCGGCCCACGGGCACCTGCAGCACCAGGCGCAGGCGTTGGGCGCGGAACTTGTCGCTCAGCGGGGCATGCAGGAAGGGGGCGATGCGCAGGGTGTCGCCGCGCTGCTCCACCCGGTGGGTGATGTGCTCGGCGCGGATCAACGCGGGCTTGGTGCCGCGGCCCTGGGCGCTGCGCTCGCTGATCAGGTGGAAGAGGCTGTCGGCGCTGGGCTCCACGTCCACGCCCACCTGGTCCAGGCTCATGCTGTCGCCCACGATGAACCCGTCGAGGTCGGCGTTGAAGCGGCCGTTGTCGAATCCCCAGGACCAGCGCCGCTCGTCCTCCTCGTCGCTGGAGGGCCCGAGCACATCGAGCACCAGGGTCTGCCCGGCGGGCTGGGTGATGGCCACCGCCTGCACGCTGGTGCGGGTGCGGCTGAAGTCGTTCACCAGGCGCGGCACGATCAGCAGCACGGCCACGAGCGCGGCGAACCAGGTGGCGCCCAGGGTCCACGCGAGCCATTGGGGCGTGCGCACGTCGGTCGCGAGCCGGAGCCCGCCGAGGAACACGCCGATGGCCGGGATCAACAGCAGCAGCACGCCGGAGCTCACGGCCCAGAAGCCCTCCTTCGGCGAGCCGAAGAAGGCGGTGGAGAAGTCGTGCAGGTCGGTGCCGCAGCCGAAGGCGTCGAGGGTGATGGACCCACCGGTGATGAGCGCGCTGAGCAAGGCCAGGGAGAGCACGGTGCCGAGCAGCAGCAGGAACACACCGATGAGGCGGCCGATCGCGGTGGCACCGCGCCGTGCGGCGTACTCCACGCCGGCGGCGGCGCGTGTCCCGGCGCGAGGGGCGCTGGAACCCCAGCGACGGCCCATCTCGTCGGCCTCCTTGGCCACGCGCTCGGCGCCCTCCTTGAAGCGGTCGGCCCCTTCCTCGAAGGCGCGCTTGATGTTGTCCACGGTCACCGGCTCGCCTTCCATCATCAGGCGCTCGGCGGGCGTTCCGGCCTCGGGCACCAGGATCCACAGGATGAAGTAGATGAGCACGGGGGAGCCCACACCGAAGATCACCAGCAGGATGAAGGCGATGCGGAACCACAGGGGATCGGCGTTGAAGTAGGCCGCGATGCCCCCGAGCACGCCGCCCACCCACTTGTCGTCGGGGTGCCGGAACAACCGGCGATGGCGCGGGCCGGTGGCCCCTGCGCCTGCACCTGCCCCTGCTCCTGTTCCTGCCCCTTCTCCTGCGCTCCCCTCGTCGCTCACGTAGTCCTCGGGCTGGCCCATCACGGCGATCACATGCTCCACGTCGGCGATGGTCACCACCTGCCGGCCCACCAGGCGCTCGCTGAAGAGCTCGGCGATGCGGGCCTCGATGTCGCCCATGATCTCGGTGGCACCGGCGCTGCCGCTGAACTTGCCGCGGATGTTCGCCAGGTAACGGTTCAGCGCTTCGTAGGCGTCCTCCTCGATGTGGAACACCGTTCCGCTGATGTTGGCTGTGAGGGTCTTTTTCATCGTGGTTCGCCGGTTCGCGGCGTGGGGTTCGATCAGTTGCGTCGGGTGGTCTTGGATACGGCGGTCACGAGCTCGTCCCAGGTGTCGTCGAGCTCCTTCAGGAACTTGCGGCCCAGCGGGGTGAGCTTGTAGTACTTGCGCGGCGGACCGCTGCGGCTCTCCTCCCAACGGTAGGTGAGGTAGCCGGCGTCCTTTAAGCGGGTGAGCAGCGGGTACAGGGTGCCTTCCACCACGATCAGCTTCGCGTCCTTCAGCCGCGCCAGGATGTCCGAGGGATACAGCTCGTCCTGCCCCAGCACCGAGAGGATGCAGTACTCCAGCACGCCTTTGCGCATCTGGGCCTTGGTGATCTCGACGTTCATGGGCGTTGTCTGGTACTTGACGATGCAAAC
>JBIJCH010000388.1:0-2758 GCA_044344815.1 Flavobacteriales bacterium
CTGGTGTTGGTGGTGTTCGGCGAGGTGATGCCCGACACGGAACATTGTCCATGGGCATCCACAAGCGCGAGGAACAGGGCGGGAAGGACCGCAGCGGAACGTAGCATCATGATGTCGGAGCGTGAGGATCACCGCAAGATAACCCCTGGCCCCATCCTTCGTCAAGGAAGCCCTACCGGCGCAGCACCCGCAAGGCCTGGATCCGGGCGCCTTCAGCGGTGCGCAGATCGATCGCATAGGTGCCCGGTTCAAGCGCCTCGAGCTCCACGCGGGCTGTGGCCCCCTGCAGGCGTCCCTGGCCGACCATCCGGCCTGTGGCGTCGAGAACGGCGTATCGGGCCTGGGCCCATTCCTGGGGTACTTGAACGATCACCCCGCCATCGGTGGGGTTCGGGAACACGCTGATGCCCCCGTAGAGGGAGAACTCCTCCTCCCCCACCGCGTAGGCGAAGCGGGCCGCACCTCCGTTGGTGGTACCCACCCACACCCGGCCTTCGCCATCCAAGGCCACGGCGGTCACCTCGTTGGAGGGCAGGTCCGAGTTCTGCGCCGTATAGGTGGAGAAGCTGTTCACGCCTTGGAAGATGGTGAGCCCGGAGATCAGGTTGCCGACGATGCGGCGGTCCTGACCATCGATGGTGATGCAGGTAAGCGAGTTCGACGGGATCATGCTGTTCAACGTGCTGTACTGCAGCCAAGCCCCGCCGATGAAGTCGCCGGCATGGTGCAGCAGGGCCCCGGCCGGGCACGCGAGCCAGCGCCATCCCTGGCTGTCGGTGGCCACGCCAAGGGCCGTGTTGTCGGGAAGCCCGTTCGCGAAGGTGGTGTACACGGTGACGGACGTGTCGTTGAGGTAGGTGAACCCCGCGTTCACCGTGCCGATGCACAGCAGGCCATCGGGGCGGGCATGGAGCGCGGCGATGTTGTTGCCGGGAAGCACCAGGCCGTTGTGGCTCCCGGGGGTGTCATTGTACACATGCCAGGTCGAGCCACCGTCGAACCAGGCCAGTCCGCCCACGGTGCCCACCCACACGCCGCCCTGGGGATCGATGGCCAGGCTGCGCACATAGTTCTCGGGCATGCCCGATGTCCCGGTCTGGTAGACCGTCCAGGTGCCGTCATGATAACGGGCTAGGCCGTTCAGCGTGCCCACCCACACCGCGCCCGTGTCATCCACGGCCAGCGCGCGCACATCGTTGTCCGGCAGCCCCGACGACCCGGTCTGGAAGACCTGCCAGGCCACGTTGTCATAGCGGCATAGGCCCAGCTCCGTGCCCACCCACACATCGCCACCGGGGGCCACGGCGAGGGCCTTCACGGTGTTGTTCGGCATGGAGGTGTTGTTCATGTCGAACACTTCCCACGCCTGGGAACTGGCGCCCCCGGCGATGCACGCCAGGGCCACGCCCATGAGGATACGGATCTGCATGTGGGCAAGATGCCGCATCAACGATCAGCGCTGTATGACGAAACGCAGGTGCGGCATTTCAACCCCGGCGCGCAGCAGGTAGGTGCCATCGGCCAGGCCAGCGACATCCATGGGACGGCCATCGCCCGGGAACACGATGTCGCGCACGCGCCGGCCTGCCATGTCGAGCACCGCCAGCGCCGTGCCGGAGCGGATCCCCGAACCGGTGACCATCAGCTGGTCGGCAGTGGGCACCGGGCTCACGCGCGCCTGGGGCACCATGGGTTCTTGCACCGCCGTCACGGCCTGCGGGTCCATGCGCAGCAACTGGTGGGTGGTGGCGTTCACCGCCCATACCCGGCCATCGGGGCCGATGCGGATGCCCATGATGCCGGGAGAGCCGGTGACGATCCGGCCCAGTTCCGCCACGGGGCTCACCGACAGGTCGTAGATCACGATGTCGCCGGTGGCATGGTCGCTCACCAGGAGGCGGTCGCCCAGCACGTCGATGCCGGCAGGCTCCACCAGCCCGGTGGACACGAGCTCAGCCCAGTCGTACCCGGTCATCTGGCTGTACTCCACGTACGACTCCCAGGGGCCGTAGCTGGCAGGGGCGCCCACCGAGCCCGAGCGGGTGTCCAGGCCCAGTACGCGCTGGCCGCCATGGTCCACCACGTACAGCATGCCCGTCGCCTTGTCCAGGGCGGTGTGGCTCACAATGTGGTCAGCGGGGTCCTTGGTGATGGTGAAGTCGCTGTATCGCCGGATGATGGCATCGCCATGCCAGCTATTGCCGGGGCCATGGTCCTGCGCGAAGTCGTTCATCACGATATCGCCATTGAAGCCATCGACCACCCAGTAACGGTTCCAGCGCTCGTGGGCGATGCCCTGGCTGTTCGGGGTCACGTGCAGCATGTCGAAGTGGCTGCCCAGCGGACCGTAGATCACATCGGCATAGATCGCCGTATCGGCGCTCCACAACGAGGGACCGGTGAAGGGGTCGCCCCCGTTCTGGTTCGCGTCGAAGATGCCCGGGCAGGTGGCGAAGAACCCGTTGTCGCCCATGGCGATGCCGGTGGGCAGGCTCATGAAGTGCCATGCGTTCGGATCGCGCTTCCACATGAACGACATGTCGGGCTCGCCGGCCTGGAAGAAGGTGACGGTGCTGCCACCGGTGGAGGCCACATCCTTGTTGATCACCCACAGCTCGTTGCGCTCAAGGTCGGGATGGAAGTCAAGGTCCCGCGGCACCAGGAGGTCCTGATCGGAATCGGCGATCACGGTGACCTGGGGAGCCACCTGCACATACTGGTCGATGATGTTGGGCACGGGTGAGAGCACCTTCACCCC
>JBIJCH010000389.1:0-2756 GCA_044344815.1 Flavobacteriales bacterium
CTGAACGCTGCCAAGGTGAAGTTCGCCGTGCTGGGCACCGAGGAGAGCTGCACCGGCGATCCCGCGCGCCGCGCCGGCAACGAGTTCCTCTTCCAGATGCAGGCGCAGAACAACATCGCCACGCTCAACGGCTATGAGGTGAAACGCATCGTCACCGCCTGTCCGCACTGCTTCAACACGCTGAAGAACGAGTACCCTGCCCTGGGCGGCACCTACGAGGTGATGCACCACACGCAGTTCATCAACGCGCTGCTGAAGGAGGGGCGGATCAAGGTGGAGGGCGGCGACTTCAAGGGCAAGCGCATCACCTTCCACGACCCCTGCTACCTGGGCCGCGGCAACGGCGAGTACGAGGCCCCGCGCGAGGTGCTGCTGAAGCTCGATGCCGCGCTGGTGGAGATGAAGAACAGCCGCAAGAACGGCCTGTGCTGCGGGGCCGGTGGCGCGCAGATGTTCAAGGAGGCCGAGCCCGGCACCAAGGAGGTGAACATCGAACGCACCGAGGACGCCCTGTCCACCGCGCCCAACGTGATCGCCGCGGGCTGCCCGTTCTGCAATACCATGCTCACCGATGGCGTCAAGCACTTCAACAAGGAAGGCGAGGTGGTGGTGAAGGACGTGGCGGAGCTGATCGCGGAGGCGGGGGAGCTGTGATGGTCACGCCGGGACCGTTTTCATCACTTCCTGAACTCGGTCTTCCGGAACACATCGCCTCCGAGGTACAAGGGCTCCGCAGCCAGTTCGATGCTGGTGACCCCCGTGGTCCCTGCCGGTTCAAGGTCAAAGGAAATGGTGACACCGCTCTGCGGCACGGTGATCACACAAACAGCGTTCTGCCAGATCTCCCGCGCGTAGGGAACCCGCCCTGCTTCAAGTTCCCGAAGGAGCCCGAACGCATCCACCTCATCCAGGCGGATCTCTTTGCCCTCTACCGTTAACAGCAGGGACCGGTCCTGGAGGCTCTTCTTCAACACCCAATAGGTCAGGTGGGCCTTGTCATCGAGGCCGATGCAGAAGCGCATGCCATCCAGCGCGACATCGCCGCCGAGCGGTGTGCCGTTCGGATGCTGTTGCGCGGAGGGCCACAGCACGAATGGCCTCAGCGCATCAAGGGGTGTACCGATGCGTAGCACGGTGTGCTGCCCGTGAGGATGAGCCCGGTGATGTCCACGGTACCGCGGTCCGAGGGGGCGGTTGCCATGTTCATCGAGGGGGCTGCGCCCTATTGCCCCAACAACAGCTTCACCGCCGCCTCAAGCTGCTGATCGCGCCCTTGGCTCACGATGCCGGGATCGAGCGGCTGGCGCACATCGGGTTCGAGCTGCTGGTTCTCCAGGTAGTTGCCCTTGGTGTCCACCATGCCCACTTGGGGGATGCCGAACCACATGCCGTTCTGCAGGCCCTCCCACCACACGGCGGTGCCGGTGCCGGGCACGGGCATGCCCACCAGCTTGCCGATGCCCAGCGCGCGGTAGGTGACGGGGAACATGTGCGCATCGCTGTAGTTGCCCTCGCTCATCACCACGCAGCTGGGGCGCTGGTACTTGAAGGCGGGCTCGGTGCCCAGGTTCTGCCCGCGGGGCATGAAGGTCATGTAGGTCTTGCCGCTCAGGAAGGTGGCGAGGTCGTCGTGCAGCCAGCCGCCGCCGTTGAAGCGGGTGTCCACCACCAGGCCCTTCTTGGTGTGGTAGCGGCCCAGGGCCTCCTCGTACACCCTGCGGAAGCTGCGGTCGTCCATGCCCTCCACGTGCACGTAGCCCAGCTGGCCGCCGCTGAGGCTGTCCACCAGGTGGCGGCAGCGCTCCACCCAGCGGTGGTAGAGCAGCTCGGCCTCCTCGCCCAAGGTGATGGGCTTCACGGTCTCGTCCCAGCGGGTGTTGGCCTTGGGGTCGTACAGGCTCAGCAGCGTGGGCTTGCCGGCCTTGCGGTTCAGCAGCTTCGCCGGGTCCATGGTGGCGGTGATCTCCTGCCCGTCGATCTTCTCGATCACGTGCCCGGCCTTGATCCTGGAGCCCTTCTGGATCACGGGGCTCTTCTCCATCACCTCGGTGATGCGCAGGCCGGGCCCGGCCTCGTTGGCATAGAAGAGGCCCAGGTACGCGGTCTCGTCGCCATTGGGCACGCCCTGGCCGTAGCCGGCGCCGGTGTGGCTGGCGTTGAGCTCGCCCAGCATCTCGCTGCACAGCTCGGCGAAGTCGAAGTTGTTGTTGATGTAGGGGAGGTAGCGCTGGTACTCGGCCTTGTAGGCGTCCCAGTCCACGCCCTGCAGGTCCACGCGGTAGAACTTCTTCTTCACCTGGCGCCAGATGTGCTCGAAGAGGTAGGCGCGCTCGGCGCCCTCGTTCAGCACCATCTCACCGTTGATGCCGATGCCCTTGTTCTCGCTCTTGTCCAGGTCGTACTTCTGGATGCCGCCGCTGCCCATGTAGTAGAGGTTCTTGCCCTCCTTGTCCAGTGTAAGGCCGCCGGCGAAGCCGCCCATCTTGTTGATGATCTTGGTCTCGCGGGTGCGGATCTCGTACTGCCACAGGTCGTAGCCCTTCTCGAAGCGCGCCAGGTAGTACAGCTTCTCGCCGTCCTTGCTCAGCACCGCACCGCTCAGGTCGCTGCTGTTCGGGGTAAGGCGCACCTTGCGGTGGTCGATGTTGTCCAGCTCCAGCTTCAGAGGCTCCACTTTCTTATCCGCCGAAGCCTTGGCGGAGGCGGACTTCTGGTCCTTCTTCGCCTTGTCATCCTTCTCCTCTTTCTTGTCGCCG
>JBIJCH010000390.1:0-2752 GCA_044344815.1 Flavobacteriales bacterium
ACCAGCTCAACGACAACCACGATTACTACTACATCAAGAAGGCCGATGCCAGCCGCATCTATGGGCTGGAGCTGGAGCACCTGCTGAGCCCCAACCGCATCAACTACATGGTGGGGGAGGGCACGCTGGTGGAGGAGCACATCATCGGCGTGCCGGGCGACGACTTCATCGCAGCGCCCGGGCACTACCACGGCAACCTCAACCCCGTGCGCCTGAGCAAGGAGTTCGTCAAGTTCAACGAGCGCTGTTACGTGCGGCTGCTCGGCGACATGCGGGCGTACAACTTCGTGGTCGATGTGATCCAGGACTTCGACCAGGTGCAGTACCGCCTGCGCAGCATTGATTTCGACCAGCAGTGCTATGAGGGGCGGTACCGCAATTACCTGCCCCAGTTCTTCAAGGAGAACCGGCCCTACGTGGAGCTCGCGCAGCGCACCATCGGCGTGGAGACCTCCGCGCAGTACGCCAACGAGGAACGCGCCCTGCTGCGCAAGCGGTTCAGGCTCGCCCAGGACGACCTCGGAGCCCTTTTCGCCGTGATGCGCACGGAGGAGCTGGCCCCGGCCGACCATGTGGCCCGGCTCGCCGGCGAATTGGCCGAACAGCACGGCCTTCCGGTGGTGCGCACATGCCACACCATGGGAGCGCTGCTGGAGCTGCACCTGCGCCACCGGCTTGAGCTGGATCTCCCCGTGCCCTGAGGGAAACCCTGGCGGCCTGCGGGCCGTTCAAGCGGCCTGGCCGGGGGAGCGATCCCCTCCCGGTCCACGACCCATGCGGACAACGCTGTTCCTGTTCCTGCTGCTCCCCGCCCTGGCCAACGGTCAGCGGCTCAGCTACCGCTGGCTCAACCAGCCCTGTGCCCAGGTGATCAACTGCGACAGCGGCTGCACGGCCTGCAACATGCCCGAGACCGAGGGCGCGCTGCTGGTGGGCACCAACCTTGCCAAGGTGGGTGTCGACGTGTGCCCGCACCCCGTGACCGTGGCCGACAACGCCCTGTACACCTACGGCTGGCCCGCCGTACCGGACGACCAGCATGTGCTGCTGCTATCCGGTCTCGTGATGCAGCCCGTTGAGCTGGACAGCGTGGTGATCCACCATGGCCGCGCCAGCGATGGCCCGGCGCTCCTGCGCATCGGCCTCTCGATCAATGGGGCGCCGGCGATCACGGTGGCCGAGGAGCTGGTGGTGGAGGGCATGGGCACCACCGTGCTCACGGGCCTGGGCACCGTTGCCGCCGCTGACGGGAACGCCATGGGCATGTACCAGCTCGTGCTGCAGCCCTTCCAGGGGCAGGGTGGGAGTTGGACGCTCGACGAGGTGCGGATCGCCGCTGGTCCGGCACCGGTCACCGGCATCACCGAGCTCGCACCCGGCAGCGTTCCCGGTGCGCCCCGCTTCGACCTGCTGGGCCGGCCCGCGCCCCGTTACGATGCGAACGGCGTGTTCATCGACCGCTACAAGCGGGTGCGCGTGCGCTGAGGCTCACTTCGAGGCCCGCGGGTGGAAGCGCAGGATGTTGCTGCGCAGGTACTCCCTGTCCAGGTGCGTGTAGATCTCGGTGGTGGTGATGCTGGCATGGCCGAGCATCTCCTGCACCGCGCGCAGGTCGGCGCCGCCTTCCACCAGGTGCGTGGCGAACGAATGCCGGAAGGTGTGCGGGCTGATGGTCTTGCGCACGCCGGCCAGGGCCGCTAGCCTCTTCACCAGGTTGAACACCGACACGCGCGACAGCCTACCGCCGCGGGCGTTGAGGAACACGGTATCGTTGGCGTTGGGCCGCACGGGCAGGTGCACGCGTTCCTCGTCGCGGTACCGCGTGATCCGGCGCATGGCCTCGGGACCGATGGGCACCAGGCGCTCCTTGTCGCCCTTGCCCACCACGCGGATGAAGCCGTCGCCGAAGTGCAGCCGGCTGAGCTGCAGGTCGCACAGCTCGCTCACGCGCAGGCCGCAGCCGTAGAGGGTCTCGACGATGGCGCGGTCGCGGTGGGCGAGGGGCTTGCTCATGTCGATGGCGGCCACGATGGCGTCGATCTCGGCCACCGCGAGGAAGGTGGGCAGGTGACGCCCCTGGCGCGGGGAGGCCAGCAGCTCGGTGGGGTCGGTGGCCACCACCTGAGCGCGCCGCAGGCTGCGGTAGAAGCCGCGCACGGCGCTCAGCAGCCGCGCCTGGCTCGAGGCCGCCAGCCCCTGCTTCGACACCCAGGTGGTGAAGGCCTGCAGGTCCTCCAGGGTGAGCGCATCGGGCTTCAGCGGCGGCGTGTGCTGATCGGCGAAGATCTGCAGCTTCCCCAGGTCGCGCAGGTAGGCCTCCACCGTGCGGTCGCTCAGCGACCGCTCCAGCTTCAGGTGCACGCGAAGTTCGACCAGGGCCTGCTTCCACTCCACGCAACGAAGGTGCGCGCGGACGCACCCCGGCGCTGCGCCCGCCCGCGGCCGACTTCCCACGCCCCGCTGTTATCAGCGCGCTTCACCACCTTTGGCGCATGAAACTGCTGGTGGTGAACGGCCCCAACCTCAACCTGCTGGGCCGGCGAGAGCCCGGTGTGTACGGGTCGCGGTCCTTCGAGGCGTACCTGCACGACCTGCGCAAGGTGTTCCCCGAGCACGACATCGACCACTACCAGAGCAACGTGGAGGGTGAACTGGTGAACGCGCTTCAGGCCGCTGATGGCGCCTTCGATGGCGTGGTGCTGAACGCGGGCGGATACACCCACACCAGCGTGGCCCTGCGCGATTGCATCGC
>JBIJCH010000391.1:0-2750 GCA_044344815.1 Flavobacteriales bacterium
CGAAGTAGCCCTTGTACGCATCGAGGTGCGGGTCGCCCTTCGTATCGAACAGGTGCTGCATCACCTCGCTCCCGGCATACTCGGTGAAGCCCTCGTCCATCCACGGATAGCTGCCCTCGTCACTGGCCAGCATGCCGTAGTACCAGTTGTGGATGAGCTCGTGCACACTGGTGCCCACGAGGCTGCCCAGCTTGCGCCTGCCGGTGATGAGGGTGAGGTTCGGGTACTCCATGCCGCCGTCGCCGCCCTGGGCGAAGGTGAACTGCGGATAAGGATAGGCCCCGAAGTGCTCCCTCATGAAGGTGAACGTGCGCACCATGTAGGCCGGCAGCTCCTTCCACACGGCCTCCAGCTCGGGCTTGTCCTCGTAGAGGAAGTGCAGCATCGGCCCATCGGGCACCTGGGTGGTCACATGCACATAATCGGGGTCGGCGGCCCAGGCGAAGTCGTGCACGTTCCGCGCCTCGAACACCCAGCGGAGCCTGCCGTCCATGCCCTTCTGCGCCTTGGTGCGCGGAGCGTAGCCATGGCCCACCTCGGCGGCGTTCACCAGCACGCCGGTGGCGCCCACGGTGTAGCTGCTGTCGAGCGTGATGGTGACGGTGTGATCGCCCCACTCACCGTAGAACTCACGGCCCACATAGGGGTCGGGGTGCCAGCCACGGTGGTCGTAGGCCGCCACCTTGGGGTACCACTGGGTCATGCTGTAGGCGATGCCCTCGGCGTTGTCGCGGCCGCTGCGGCGGATCTGCGCGGGCACCTGGCCCTTGAACGCGAAGGCTAGCGTGGTGGTCCTGCCGGGGAGGACCGGGCGTGCCAGGGTCACCTTCAGCACGGTGCCCAGGTGCTCCATGCCGGCCACGGCACGGCCGTCCTGCAGCATGTCCATGCAGCGCAGCTCCCCCATCTCGTCCGGTGCCAGGCCGGCGATGCGGTCGCCCACGCGCGCATCGGGGTCCTTGATGGTGCGGCTGCGCACGTCCATCTCGCTTCCCGGCCTGAAGGCGTTGAAGTAGAGGTGGAAGTACACGGTGCGCAGCGTGTCGGGGCTGTTGTTTCGGTACACCAGCTTCTCCGTGCCGGTGTAGCGGTGCGTGCGCACATCCAGGTCGACGGTGAGGTCGCAGGTGATCCGCTGCTGCCAGCGGTCGCATTGGGCCAACAGCGCGAACGGTGCGAGGAAGGCAGGCAGAAGAAGGGTGCGATGCATGGGCGTGTGCCCGGCGCGGTGGCCGCAGGGCGCGGCAAAGATGGGCGCCGGGCGCGCGCGTTCCACATCAAGCGGGTCGGGCCGCGCGCAACGTGGCGATCAGGACAGCAGGCGCTGGCGCAGGGCGAACTCGAGCTGGCGGTTCGACTCGACCAGTTGCTCGGTGAAGGCGGCCTGGTCGCGCTCGCGGCGCAGGTCGGCGTGGGCCTGGGCCACAGCGGCCAGCACCTCGGCAGGGTCCCACGGCTTGCTGAGGTAGTGCACCACCCCGCCCCTGTTCACGGCGTCGATCACCGCACGCACATCGGCAAAACCGGTCATCAACATCCGCTTCACCGCAGGGTACCGCTCCCGCACCAGGTGCAGCAGCTCGCTGCCGGTGATGCCGGGCGTGCGCTGGTCGGTGATGAGGATGTCGATACCGCCCCGGCCCAGCCAGCACCAGGCGTCCTCCAATCCATCGGCGGTGCGCACCACGAAATGACGGCGGAAGGCGGCCTGGAAGGCCTGCCGGTTCGCCGCATCGTCGTCCACATACAGCACCACGGGTTGGGCAAGGGGTTCGCTGGGGACCAGGTGCAAAGGGTTCATGGCGTTCGTTGTTGGGCACCTCGTACGGACCGTCGATCGGAAAGGTTTTGCCGGAAGAATGTTGATAAATTGTTCATAACTCAAAATTCTGATATACCTTCACACCCGCTCTGGACCTTAGGACACTCTTTAGAACTGCTTGGACATGATGGAACGGCTGGATGCGCTGCGCGCGTCCTCGGTCGAAGGACGCGACGTATGTCGCCCTGAGATCTACCGCATGAACGATGCGGCGGATCGCGACCGGTTGGACGCCTTGTTGGTGAGCGGAAGAGTGCGGCACGTGCACGACGAGCTGCACAGTCAGCTACGCGAGCTCATGCGCGTGCTGGACCCTTCCGCCAAGTTCACCCCGGCCTCCTTGGACGAGGCCGCGCGGGCCCACCTGGGTGCCGTGCCGCCCCACCTGTACGGCACCTGGGTCTTCTACCCGTGGAGCGGCCGCCTGGTGCATCTGCTGGAAGAGGCGGAGTTCATCCTGGTGCGCACGGACCGCAACCGCAACAAGATCACGCGTGCCGAGCAGGAGCGGCTGATGGACCTGAAGGTGGGGGTGATCGGCCTCTCCGTGGGTCAGTCCGTATGCCTTACCATGGCCTTGGAGCGCTCCTTCGGGGAGCTCCGGATCGCCGACTTCGACACCCTCGACCTAAGCAACCTGAACCGCATCCGGAGCGGCGTGCACATGCTGGGTGAACTGAAGGCGGTGAACGTGGCCCGCGAGATCGCCGAGCTCGATCCCTTCCTGAAGGTGGTGGTGCATCCCGAGGGGGTGACCACCGACCACATGGACCGGTTCCTGCTCGAGGGAGGGAAGCTGGACGTGCTGGTGGACGAGTGCGACAGCGTGGGCATCAAGATCGCCGCGCGGATCAGGTCCAAGGAGCTGGGCATCCCGGTGGTGATGGACACCAGCGACAGGGGCCTGATCGATGTGGAACGCTTCGAC
>JBIJCH010000392.1:0-2743 GCA_044344815.1 Flavobacteriales bacterium
CCCCGGCGCCTGGACGGGCCGGACCGGAGTCCGGCGGACCGGGGGGAGGCCGAAGCCCGCGACCTGACGAAGGCTTCACATGGGCAGCCGAACTTGCCAGCGGAGGAACCGAGGGATATCAACACGCATTTGTTCATTTCCTGGATCCTGCTAATTTCCGTGTCCGTACTGAACCAACACACATCGCCGCGTTGTTCCTGCGAACCTGAAAGCGGCCGGAAAGACGATGACCGCGAAACGCCCCCCCTCTCGCTCGAACCATCCCGGACCCACCGCACGCGGCGCGCACGGACCAATGCCACACCAGGGCCGCTGGTGCACACCCTCCCGCCCTCCCCCGTGACCGGCTTCGACGACGAGCCGCACACGCTGGTGGTGCGGTCGCTGGGCACCGCCATCAGGTCCGGCCAGCACGCTTACTTCATGAAGGACATGCGCGGGCTGGTGCGCATCGACCCGATGGACATCCAGTTCGTGCAGGCCGATGGCAACTATGTGGAGCTCCACCTCGAGCACGGCCGCATCGTGCTGCGCAACTCCCTGGCGGAGGTGCTCACGACCCTGCCGAGCGAACTGACGCGCCAGGCGAACCGCTCCCAGGCCGTGAACATCCGTCACCTGGACCTGATCGGTTCGGACGAGGCGCGTATCGGCGAGCTCGCCTTCACCGTTTCCAAGCACTTTCGCGAGCCGCTCCTGGGCAGCGTGCGGATAATCGCCGGCCGATGAGCCTCCCGGTCACCCCCTTTTGGCGTTTCGTGTGCGGATTCCGCAGCTTAGTGTACAAATCCATCGAATTCGGCCCCAGATCCTTGCCAGGACACCCCGCAGTTTCCCATCTTGCACATCCGAACGGGGACAACCGTCCGGCAAGACCCTTGAAAAGAACCCACGGCAACCCGAACCCAACGACCTTCAATCCCTCCACTCCCATGACACGTCAGATCAGCAAGGCATTCACGCTCTCCGCGGCGTTGATGCTGGGTACCAGCGCGGTGCAGGCCCAGAACGTGGACATCGGCCTGTTCCAGACCGGTTCCGAGCTCGAAGTGCGCGTGCGCCCCACCGAGGACTTCAACGGCATCGTGAGCGCCGTGGTGTACACCATCCGTTGGGACCGCGGCACTGGTGCCAAGCTGCAGGAGCACAGCCAGAAGAACGCCGCCGCCACCTACCTGCCCATCGCCAAGAGCGGTGGCGTGCACGAGGACGGCCCCTTCAACTACCAGATCTACGCCGGCTTCGGTTTCGACCAGCTGAGCGAGGCGGGCGTGTCGTGGAAGGCCGGCGAGGAGTACATCATCGCCACCATCCCCTACAGCGGCAAGGGTGAGTTCGCCCTGGTGAACGATGGCTGGACGGACATCGACGAGAACAACGGCAACTACTACATCAGCCTGAACGGTTACGACCGCACCGGTACGATCTACAAGGGTGTGGCCAACATCGCCGGTGCCGACCAGCAGGTGATGATCTCCCCGAACCCCAGTCGTGGCATCTTCACGCTCACCGTGCCGGTGAACGCCGGTGACAACATGAGCCTGGAGATCGTGAACGCCGCCGGCCAGGTGGTGTTCCAGGACGCCCCCCGCCAGGTGGAGGGCCAGTACCGCCGCGAGATGGACATCAGCAACTACGGCGCCGGCAACTACCACCTGCGCATCGTGCGCAACGGCGTGAGCGAGAACCACAAGATCATGGTGCAGTAATGCACCGCATCCCTGAACGCCTCGAAGGCCCGGTCGATCGACCGGGCCTTCGTCTTTTCGAAGCGCCGCAATATCACGCGAACGGGTGATTTGCGCGAAAGCCGGATCGGGCACCTTGCATGTCCCCACACCCCGACCCAGTGAACCACGACCTCCAGCTACGACCAGCTGTGCTCGAGCAGCCTGCCCCGCCCGTGCGGCAGCGTTACGGCGCCCCGCAGCCCCAGGAGGTGGTCTTCGTGCGCGACCGACCAGGCCTGCACCGCGTGCGCCAGGACGCCATCCGCAGCCTGCACGCCGATGGCAACTACGTGGAGCTCCTGCGCGATCAAAGCCGTTTCGTGCTTCGCAGCAGCCTGCGCGAGGTGCTCCTTCAGCCGGGCGACCACTTCGTGCAGGTGAACCGCAACACCGCCGTGAACGTGCACCATTTGGCACGTGTGGACTGCGATACGGTGACCGTGGAGGGCGTGAAGCACACCCTGAGCCGCAACTTCCGCCGCACCCTGCTCGAGCGCATCACCGTGCTGGGCTGATCCGATCCCATCCGCCTAGCCAGGGGTCCAGAGCAACCTTGGATGGCCGTGAAGCCCCGCCCCCGTTCCAACAGGTGACGGGACTTCAGCTTGCAAGGCCGCCCATGGCGCACCCCTGACCTTTGTTCCATTGCGCCATGCGATGCCAAAAGGGTACTTCGGGGATGCGGTACTACCCAGGTGTTCCGCGCCCTGCCATGACCCCATCGTTCCGTGCCCTCCTGCTTTCCTTGTCGCTGTTGTCCGCCAGCCTCACCGCGATCGTGCAGCAGGCGCCTTTGCCCGGCCAGATGCCGTTGCGGCTGGCGCAGGATAACGATGCCGCGCGCATCGAACAGCAGGTGGCCGGGACACTGCCCGAAGGTGTGCACGTGCAGGAGTTCGTGACACTGGGTGAAGGTGCGCGCCGGGCATCTTCCGACCTTCAAGGTCGCCAGGCCAAGCGATCGTACTCAGCCGCCGAAGCGCATTAGCGATGCGGTAGCCCCATGAACTGGC
>JBIJCH010000393.1:0-2723 GCA_044344815.1 Flavobacteriales bacterium
ACCCCTTCGGTCCCGCACGTGAGGCGGCCACCAGCGGTGCCAACAACACCGACATCCTCGTGTTCCACGGCGCGACCGACGCCCCCACCGTTGACGTGGGTGAGACCGCCTTGCTCGGCGGCGCCACCATCGTGGACGACCTGGCCTACGGCGAGTTCGCCGGCTACCTGGAGGTGCCCACCGACGACTATGTGCTGCAGGTGCGCCTCGCCGACGGCACCCCCGTGGTGTCCTACCAAGCTCCGCTGAGCACCCTGGGCCTGCAGGGCGCCGCCCTCACCGTGGTGGCCAGCGGCTTCCTCGACCCCAGCGTGAACAACAACGGCCCCGCCTTCGGCTTGTGGGTGGCCCTGGCCTCTGGTGGTGCGCTCGTTGAGCTGCCCCTTTCCACTTCCCTGCAGGAGAACGACGGTGTGAGCGCCCTGAACGTGTGGCCAAACCCCGCCAACGACCAGCTCTTCGTGTCGCTGAGCAGCGAGCGCACCATCCAGGCGCAGATCCGCCTCACCGACCTCACCGGTCGTGTGGTGCGCACCGTGGCCACCAACGGCCTCGCCGCCGGCGAGAACCGCCTGGTGATCGACCTGAACGGCCTCGCCGAAGGCATGTACCAGCTGAGCATTGCCGGGGAGGGTGCCGTGCGCACCGTGCCCGTGCAGGTGGTGCGTTGATCCCCTCTACCCCACACCACCCATGAGCGGAGGCCTTCCCGGGAGGGGAGGCCTCCGCCGTTGGTGGCGGATGAACCTTTCCGTCCCTTCCGCGTTCTTCGAGCAGGCTTAACATGGTCCGATCCCAAGGGGGTCCAGGATCGAACAGATCGTTCCAGTGCCGTGAACAGTCCATACATCTCCCAATTCAGCATCAGCGACCTGGAGGGCTTCTCCGGGGTCAAGGCCCACACGATCCGGGTGTGGGAACGCCGCTACAACCTGCTGGAGCCCGACCGAACGGGTTCGAACTACCGGCTCTACTCGCTCGATGAACTGCGCACCATCCTGAACGTGGCCTTCCTCACGGCGCACGGCATCAAGATCGGAAAGGTGGCGGCGATGAGGCCCGAGGAACGCTCCTCGCTGGTGCGCGAGATCTCCGAGCGCCATGCCGACCATGGCGACACGCTCAACAGCCTGAAGGTGGCCATGCTCAGCTTCGACGAGTCGCTTTTCCGCTCGGCCTCGGAGCACTACCGTGAGCGCGAGGGCTTCAACGCGCTGGTGGAGGGTGTGTACGTGCCGCTGCTCGAGCACATCGGGCACCTCTGGCATTCGGGCGCGATCTGCCCCTCCCAGGAGCATTTCGTGAGCAACCTCATACGCCAGCGCATCGTCGCGGAGACCGAGGCCCTGCCGCTGCCCGCTGAGGGGGCGGCCCTGCGCGTGCTGTACCTGCCCGACCAGGAGATCCACGAGCTCGGCCTGCTCTACACGAACTACCTGCTCCGCTCCTTCGGTGACCGCACCATCTACCTGGGCCAGAGCGTGCCCACCGACGACCTGCACCAGATCACGGAGCTGTTCAGCGGGCCGATCACCTTCATCTCGTTCATCACGTCCTTCCCGCCGGCCGACGGCCTGCAGCGTTACATGGACGGTCTGCGTGCGCAGATCCCGGACGAACGCCACCAGTTCTGGTTCACCGGTTCGCAAGTGAACCGCGCACCCGGCCTGAAGGCGCCCGAGGGCTTCCGGGTGTTCCCGCACATCCGGTATCTCATCGAGGCCTTCGCCCCCCAGCCGCACTAAGGCAGGACCTTGCCGGGGTTCATGATCCCCAGCGGATCGAACACCGCCTTGATGCGGCGCATGAGCTCCAGCTGCACCCCGTTGAAGGCGATGTCCATGTAAGGTCGTTGCACCAGGCCGATGCCGTGCTCGCCGCTGAGCGTTCCCCCGAGCGACACGGTGAGGCTGAAGATCTCGCGGATGGCCTTGGGCAGTTCCACCTCCCAGGCGTGATCGCCGAGGTCGCCCTTGATGATGTTCACGTGCAGGTTGCCATCGCCGGCATGGCCGTAGCACACGCTCCGGAACCCGTACCGGGCGCCGATCTCCTTCACACCGGCCAGCAGCCGCGGGAGCTCGTAACGGGGCACCACCGTGTCCTCCTCCTTGTACACGGAGTTGCTCTTCACCGCCTCGCCCACACGCCGGCGCATCCGCCACAGCCCGTCCTTCTCGGCCGCCGTTTCGGCGAAGAGCACCTCGCCCGCCTCATGCGCCTCCATCACCGCCATGATGGCCTCGCACTCCTTCATGAGCACATCCCCCTCGTTGCCGTCCACCTCGACCAGCAGGTGCGCCTGCACCTCATCGGGCACCGGCACGGTCACGTCGCTCACGAAACGCAGCGTCCAGTCGATGGCATCGCGCTCCATGAACTCCATGGCGCTCGGCGTGATGCCCGCGCGGAAGACCGCGCTCACCGCCTCGCAGGCCTTGGTGGCGCTGCGGAAAGGCACCAGCATCAGCCGGTTATCGCGCGGCAGCGGGATCAGGCGAAGCACCGCCCTGGTGATGATGCCGAGGGTGCCCTCGCTGCCCACGAGCAGCCTCGTGAGGTCGTAACCCGTGCTGTTCTTCAGGGTGTTCGCCCCTGTCCAGATCACGTCGCCCGAGGGCAGCACCACCTCCAGGTTGAGCACGAAGTCACGCGTGACGCCATACTTCACGGCGCGGGGGCCGCCGCTGTTCTCGGCCAGGTTGCCGCCGATGGTACAGCTG
>JBIJCH010000394.1:0-2719 GCA_044344815.1 Flavobacteriales bacterium
GGGGCGGGGGTGGCAACAGGTTGGCTTTCCCAGGGATTGCGCGAGGCGCGCTTTCCCGGAGGGGAGGCCTCAAGCCGCGCCCGCTGCGCGGGCTCACGTTCTCGTCCCAGTCCGCTTTGGTGAGCGAACCTAACGAGCATAGGGATCGCGCGAGGCGCGCTTTCCCGAGACGGGTGGCTTCAAGCTGAAAGCCGCGTTCGCTCCGCTCACCGGCTTCTTTGTTCGGCCCGGTGCGCAAACTGCGCTTGTAAAATGAAGGGATTGCGCGAAGCGCGCCTTCCCAAAGGAGGGAGGCCTCAAGCCGCGCCCGCTGCGCGGGCTGGTGTTCGTTCCGGTCCGCTTGGGTGAGCGAGCTCACCACGCTACCCGGAACGAACACGCCCCGCTTTCGCGGGGCGGCTTGGCGGAGAGAGAGGGATTCGAACCCCCGATACCCTGTTAAGGTATACGCACTTTCCAGGCGCGCGCCTTCGACCACTCGGCCATCTCTCCGTTCCACCACCGGGGCCGGGACCTCGGCGGGCGGGCCGCGAAAGTACGAAAGCCGGGCGTTCCCCTACCCCACGCTCACCTCCCCGCACAGCGGCCGCTGGAAGCGCTCGCGCACAAGATCGTCGCTAAGGCCCTGGCCCAGCAGGAACATGAGCTTGGTGACGGCCGCTTCCACGGTCATGTCGTGGGCGCTGAGCATGCCCATGTCCACGAAGGCCCGGCTGGTCTGGTAGCGGCCCTGCTCCACGCGCCCGCCAACGCACTGGGTGGCGTTCACGAGCAGCACACCCCGCTCCGTGGCATCGCGCAGGGCCTCGAGGAAGGCCTCGTCGGTGGGGCCGTTGCCGCTGCCGAAGGTGGTGAGCACCACGGCGCGCAGCTCGGGCGTGGCCAGCGCGTGCCGCACCCAGTCGGGCCGGATGCCGGGGAAGAGCCGGAGCACGCCCACGCGGTCATCGAGCTGTTGGTGCACCTTCAGCGGGCCGGTGCGCACGGGCAGGATGGCGGACCGGTCGTACTTGATGCGGACCCCGGCCTCGGCCAGGCGCGGGTAGTTGGGGCTGCGGAAGGCCTCGAAGCGCTCGGCGTGCACCTTCACCGTGCGGTTGCCGCGGTACAGGCTGTACTCGAAGTACACCGCCACCTCGGGCACGATGGGCCGGCCGTCCTCGTAGGCCGCGGCGATCTCGATGGCCGTGATCAGGTTCTCCTTCGCATCGGTGCGGATGGTGCCGATTGGCAGCTGCGAGCCGGTGAGCACCACGGGCTTGCCGAGCCCCTCGATCAGGAAGCTGAGCGCGCTGGCGGTGTAGGCCATGGTGTCACTGCCGTGCAGCACCACGAAGCCATCGTACCGGTCGTAATGCTCACCGATGATCCGGGCCACACGCACCCAATCGGTCGGGCGCATGTCGCTGCTGTCGATGGGCCGCTCGAAGGCCACCGTGCCCAGCTTCACGCCCACGCGCTCCAGCTCGGGCACCTGCTCCTCCAGGTGCTCCAGGTCCATGGGGCGCAGGGCGCCGGTGCGCGGGTCGGCCCACATGCCGATGGTGCCACCGGTGTACACGATCAGGACGGAACGCTGGGTCATGGGCTTGGTGAATTCAACCACGGATGGACGCAGATGGACACAGATGAATGCAAAGCCGGATGGCGGAAGCCGGACGGAGCATGCTCGAAGTGCCCATGAGCCTATCTGTGCTCATCCGTGTCCATCAGTGGTTCACGCTGAACAAAGCCTCCGCATTGGCGGTGGTGATGCCTGCGATCTCCTCCACGCTGCGGCCGGTGGCCTTCGCCAGCTCGGCGGCCACCAGCGGGATGTAGCCGCTCTCGTTGCGCTTGCCGCGGTGGGGCACCGGGGCGAGGTAGGGCGCGTCGGTCTCCAGCACACAGCGCTCAGGCCCCAGTTCGGCCATCACCTGGGCGAGACCGCTATTCGGGTAGGTGATCACGCCGCCGATGCCGAGGAGGAAGCCATCCAGCGCGAGGATCCTGCGGCCCTCCTCCACCGTGCCGCCGAAGCAATGGAAGATGCCGCGCAGGTGCTCATCCTTCTCCTCCTCCACGATGGCGATGGTCTCGGCGAAGCTGTTGCGGCAATGGATCACGATGGGCAGGCGCAGCTCCTTGGCCCATCGGATGTGTTGCCGGAACACCTCCTGCTGCTGCACAAGCCAGGTCTTATCCCAGTAGAGGTCGACCCCGATCTCGCCCACTGCGCAATACCGGCCCGTGCGCAGCTCGCGCTCCATCACGGCCATCACCTCCGCGTTGTGCTCGCCCACGGAACAGGGGTGCAGGCCCATCATCGGGAAGCAGTGGCCTGGATGCGCCGCCGCCAGGGCGTTCATGCCGTCGATGCTCTCCACGTCGACGTTCGGCAGGAAGAACCTGTCGACGCCGGCGGCGATGGCGCGCGCGAGCATGGCCTCGCGGTCGCCGTCGAACTGCTTGCTGTAAAGGTGTGCGTGGGTGTCGACGAACATCGGCGGCAAAAGTAGACCACGGCATTAGCCGCTGCACGTTGCGTGTTCCGTGTTGACGCGTTGCGGGTTGAACGCGCAACACGTAACCCCGCAACACGCAACTTTGCACCTCTGACATGAAGGTCCTCGTCCTCCGCTTCAGTTCCATCGGCGACATCGTGCTCACCACGCCGGTGCTGCGCTGCCTGAAGCAGCAGGTGCCGGGCGTGGAGCTGCACATGGCCACGCGGAGCACC
>JBIJCH010000395.1:0-2715 GCA_044344815.1 Flavobacteriales bacterium
CGGCCATCGGCATCGCCAACGTGCAGACGACCAACGAGACCTGCGCGGGCCAGGGCAATGGCACGGCCACGGTGACCGCCCTGGGCGGCACGGCGCCATACACCTACACCTGGAGCAACGGTGCGCAAGGCCCCTCCATCGTGGCCGGTGCGGGCACCTACACCGTCACCATCACCGATGCCAACGGCTGTGCCCCGGCCACGGCCACGGCCACCATCGGCACCACGGCCCAGAACCCGACCGCCAATGCGGGTCCCGACCTGGTGGCCTGTGCCGACGCGCTCCCGCTGGCCATCAGCGGCATCATCACCAACGCGGCCAGCGGCGGATGGAGCGGCGGCGCCGGCACGTTCACCGGCACCGGCACCAATGTGCTGTACATGCCATCAGCCGGTGAGATCGCCGTGGGCAGCGTGGACCTGATGCTCACCGCCATCTCGGGCGCCGGCTGCCCATCGGCCACGGACATCCTGCACATCGACCTGGGCAACAGCTTCCTGAACACCAACGTGACCGGCACGGACGCCTCCTGCTTCGGCACGGCGACCGGCAGCGCCACCTATGCTCCGGTACTGCCCGGCGTGACCTATGCCTGGAGCACCGTTCCCCCGCAGACCACTCCCACGGCCACCGGCCTGGCACCTGGCAGCTACACCGTGACCGCCACGGACACCCTGGGCTGCAGCACCACGCGCACCGTCACCATCGGGCAGCCTGCGGCCCTTACCCTGGCCGGCGTGAGCACCACCAACGAGACCTGCGCCGGGCTGCTGAACGGCACGGCCATGGTGAACGTGATCGGCGGCACCGCACCGTACGCCTACAGCTGGAGCAACGGCGCCGTGACCCCGGGCATCACCGCAGGCGCCGGCACCTACACGGTGAGCGTGACCGACGCCAACGGCTGCGCACCGGTGACGGCCACGGCGGTGATCACCGCGAACGGACAGCCCAACCAGGCCAACGCCGGCCCCGACCAGGTGCTGTGCTTCGGCGCATGGCCCGTGGCTTTGCAGGGCACGGTGGTGAACGCCACCAGCGGTGCCTGGACCGGCGGCGGCACCTTCACCGGTGGTGGCCTCAACGTGCAGTACACGCCCTCGCAGGCCGAGCTCACCGCGGGCTACGCGCTGCTCACGCTCACCACCGTGGGCAACACCGCATGCCCGCCCGCCAGCGACCAGGTGATGCTCACCCTCACGAACAGCTTCCAAGGGGCGACCATCACCACAAGTCCGGCGTGCAGCAACGCCAGCACCGGCACGGCCATGTACATGCCGGCCAATGCCGCGCTCACCTACCAGTGGTCTCCCGGTGGCGCCACCACGCCCACGATCACGGGCCTTGCCGCCGGCACCTACAGCCTCACCATCACGGACACCTACGGCTGCGACACCACCATGCTGGCCAACGTGACCGCGCCGCCCGCCCTGGTGGCCAGCACCATCACCGCCATCGCCCCCACCTGCGCCGGTGGCACCAACGGCTCGGCCACGGTGAACGCCAGCGGCGGCACCCCCGGCTACAGCTACCAGTGGAGCGCCAACGCCGGATCGCAGAACACCGCCACCGCTCAGAACCTCGGGGCCGGCACCTTCCTGTGTGTGGTGACCGATGCGGCAGGCTGCATCGCGCAACAGAGCATCACCCTCACGGCGCCGCCCGCGATCACCCTCACCGCCCAGGTGCCCGACACGGCCTGCGTGAACGCTCCCGTGCTGCTCACCGCACAGGCCGCCGGCGGAACGGCGCCCCTCCAGGTGCAATGGGCGGGCATCGGGTTCGGCACCAGCATCACCTACACCTTCCCCACCTCGCAGAACGTGCAGGTGACCGTGACCGACGGCAACGGATGCCAGGGCCCCACGCTCAGCATCCCGCTCACCGTGCTCGACCTCACCAACGCCACGTTGACCACCTACGGTGGCGGCTTGTACTGCCCGGGCTCCACGGCATCCATCGGGGCCACGGTGAACAACTACCCCGGTGCGGTGGCCTTCGCGTGGCCCGGCCTTGGCGTAACGGGGCCCGGTCCCCACCAGGTGCCTGTGACCGGCGACATGACCTGGACGGTGGTGGTGACCAACTACTGCGGTCAAAGCCTTGCCGGCACCGTGACCGCGGACCTGGAGGTTCCGCCCGTGATCATGCTCCCCCCGATCATCGCGGAAGGCTGCGTTCCGCTCACGGTGACGATGCCGGACAGCCTCACCACCGTGCCGGTCACGTACCTCTGGGACTTCGGTGATGGCAGCACGGGCGCGGGCGGGGCGGCCACGCACACCTATACCCAGGACGGCACCTTCACGGTGCAGCTCACCGTGACCACCGCCAACGGATGTACGGCCGACGCGGCCACCACCGGCCAGGTGATCGTGCATCCGCTGCCCACCGCCTCGTTCACGGCATCGCCCTGGAGCACCACGTTCGACGCGCCCACCATCCAGTTCGATGCGGTGACCGGCAGCGGCATCACGGACCTTGCCTGGTCGTTCGGCGATGGTGGCACCGGTGATGGCTCAAGCCCATCGCACACGTACGTCACGATCGGCACCTTCCCCGTGGTGCTCACCGTGACCGACGTGAACGGATGCGTGGGAGAGGCCGAAGGCCAGGTGCAGGTGCTGCCGAGCTACGACATCACCATCCCCAACGGTTTCACGCCGAACCCCAACGGTGGCAGCGGTGGCACCTACGACCCCAACGACCTGAGCA
>JBIJCH010000043.1:0-10430 GCA_044344815.1 Flavobacteriales bacterium
GACAAGCGTTTCCACGACCCCATCCATGCCATCTACGGCTTCGTGCGCTTCGCCGACGAGATCGTGGACACCTTCCACACGCACGACAAGCCTGCGCTCCTGCAGCGTTTCTGGGACGACACCCACCGTGCCATCGCCGAAGGCATCAGCCTGAACCCGATCCTGCACAGCTTCCAGGCGGTCGTGAACCGGTACGGCATCGAGGCCGAGCTGTACGACACCTTCATGCGCAGCATGGCCATGGACCTGCAGGACACGGCGCATGACCAACGCAGCTACGAGACCTACATCCTGGGCAGCGCCGAGGTGGTGGGCCTCATGTGCCTGCGCGTGTTCTGCGAGGGGGATGATGCCATGTACCAGCGGCTGAAGCCCGCCGCCATGAAGCTCGGTGCAGCCTTCCAGAAGGTGAACTTCCTGCGCGACCTGAAGGACGACCACCAGAACCTCGGCCGCACCTACTTCCCCGGCATCGATGTGGCACGCATGACGCCCGATGACAAGCGTACCATCGAGGCCGACATCCAGGCCGACTTCGACGCCGCGCTCATCGGGATCCGGCAGCTGCCCAAGGGTGCCCGCTTCGGGGTCTACATGGCCTACATCTACTACGTGAACCTCTTCCGCAAGATCAAGGCGCTGCCCTGCGAACGCATCCTGCAGGAGCGTGTGCGCGTGCGCAACCGGCGGAAGATCGCCCTCCTCACCACCAGCTACCTGAGGCACAGCCTCGGCATGCTCTGACCCCGCGCCGGTGATGATCGAGGAGGTGGTGCTGGTGGATGAGCGGGATGAGGCCGTGGGGCGGATGGAGAAGCTCGAGGCTCATCGCCGCGGCCTGCTGCACCGGGCGTTCAGCGTGTTCGTGTTCCACAGCGACGGCCGCCTGCTGCTACAGCGGCGGGCCCTCACCAAGTACCACAGCGGCGGGCTCTGGACGAACAGCTGCTGCGGCCATCCCAGGCCCGGGGAGGCCCTTGTCGATGCGGCGGCGCGCAGGCTCTGGGAGGAGCTGCGCATCGACACCGCGCTCACCGAGCGCTTCCGCTTCACCTACCGCGCCGAGCTCGACCATGGGCTCATCGAGCACGAGCTCGACCACGTGCTCTTCGGCACCCACGACCACGGCGCCGATCCCGACCCGGAGGAGGCCGATGCCGTGCGCTACGCCCTGCCCGCGGAGGTGGACGCCGAACTGGCCGCGCACCCCGAGCGTTACACCGCGTGGTTCAAGCTCTGCTGGAACGAGGTGAAGCAGCACCTGGCCTCCGGCCTTCCCAACAACCCCTGACCCCCTTACCACCATGCGAAGCAACGGCGCCGTCCTCGCGCTGAACGGACAACCCCGCACTGGCGAAGACCTGTTGGAACGCCTGCTTCCGGGCGAGCTGAAGCGCGTGGAGACGCCCGTGCGACCGGGAGCGTTCGATCTGCCCGAGGAGGAGCGCATCGCACGCATCGCCGAGCACTTCCGCGGCATCATGCACACCCTGGGCCTCGACCTCACGGACGACAGCCTGAAGGACACGCCCATGCGCGTTGCGAAGATGTACGTGCGCGAGGTGTTCGGCGGGCTCGACCCCGCCCGGCGCCCCCAACCCACCCTGTTCGCGAATACCTATGCCTACGAGGGCATGCTCGTGGAGAAGGACATCCGGGTGCATTCGTTCTGCGAACACCACTTCGTGCCCATCATCGGCCGCGCCGCTGTGGCCTACCGAAGCAGCGGCCAGGTCATCGGCCTCAGCAAGCTGAACCGCATCGTCCACTATTACGCCGCCCGGCCGCAGGTGCAGGAGCGCCTCACCGAGCAGATCGCCGCCGAGCTGAAGCATGTGCTGCGCACCGATGATGTGGCGGTGCTCATCGAGGCTGAGCACATGTGCGTGAAGCTGCGCGGCGTGAAGGACGAGGACAGCCTCACCACCACCGTTCACTACAGCGGGATCTTCAGCGAGCCGCAGATCCGCGCCGAGTTCCTCTCCCTCATCGGGAAGCGATGAGCGCCCGGCCGCGTATCGCGATCCATTGGTTCAGGCGCGACCTGCGCACCGAGGACAACCACGGCCTCTTCCGGGCCCTTGAGGAGCATGGCGCGGTGCTGCCGCTCTTCATCTTCGATACGGACATCCTGTCCCGGCTGGAGGACCGGGCGGACCGGCGCGTGGACCTCATCCACCGCGCCCTTGCGCGACTGAAGGCCGGGCTAGAGCAGCACGGCGGAACGCTGCTCGTGACGCATGGCCGTCCGGTCGACGTATGGCGCAGGCTGCTCGACACCTGCGAGGTGACCGCTGTGACGGCCAACCACGACCACGAGCCTTACGCCATTGCACGGGACAAGGCGGTGGCGGCACTGCTGGCCGAACGAGGCATCCCGTTCCGCACCTACAAGGACATCAGCATCTTCGAGCGCAACGAGGTGGTGAAGGACGATGGCGGTCCGTACACCGTGTTCACCCCGTACGCGCGCAAGTGGCGCAGCCTGTTCCGGCCGGAGATGGCGGCCTCGTTCCCCAGCGCGGAGCGCATGGAACGCCTTCACCGTACGGATCCCATGCCGATGCCTTCGCTACAGGACATCGGCTTCGACCCGACCGACCTGGCGGAACCTCCCCTGACCGTTCCGACCACGCTGCTCAAGGGGTATGCGCGCGACCGCAACACGCCGGGGATACCGGGCACCAGTCGCCTCGGGGCGCACCTCCGCTTCGGCACGGTGAGCCCGCGGGCCCTGGTGCGTGAGGCCCTGTCGCACAGCGACACCTTCCTCAACGAGCTCATCTGGCGCGAGTTCTTCATGCAGGTGCTGTGGCACTTCCCGAACACCGTTGACCAGGCCTTCAAGCCGGCCTACGACCGCATCCCATGGCGCGATGATGAGCGGGCCTTCACCGCGTGGTGCCAGGGGCGCACGGGCTACCCGCTGGTGGACGCCGGCATGCGCGAGCTGCTCGCCACCGGCTTCATGCACAACCGGGTGCGCATGGTGGTGAGCAGCTTCCTCACGAAGCACCTGCTCATCGACTGGCGCCTTGGGGAGGCCTGGTTCGCCCGCCACCTGCTCGACTACGAGCTGAGCAGCAACGTGGGCGGCTGGCAGTGGGCCAGCGGCAGCGGCTGCGATGCGGCGCCCTACTTCCGTGTCTTCAACCCCACCCTGCAGCTGGAGCGGTTCGACCCTTCGTTAACGTATGTTAAGCGGTGGGTCAGGGAATACGGCACGGTGAACTATCCCCGGCCGATCGTCGTTCATGAGGAGGCCCGTGCACGCGCCATCGCCACATACAAGGCGGCGCTGAACGGCGGAACGAAAGCCCAGCGACCTCACCCCCAATTGTTCGACTGACATGCCGCGCAAGAAACGCCAACTGATCCTCACCCAACCGGTGAAGGCGGGCATCAAGGCCATCAAGGTGCGTCTGGATGCGAAGACCATCATCACCCTCAGCAACCTGAAGGCGCTGGATTTCTGGAAGCAGCGCTACCCCAAGCTCGAAGTGCTCGGCTGATGACGCACGTGATCGAACGGGAACAGTTCCTGCCCATCTCCCTGGAGGAGGCATGGGCCTTCTTCGCCACGCCCCGGAACCTCTCCGTCATCACGCCGCCCGACATGGGCTTCGAGATCCGGCAGCCGTTCGACGACCGGCCGATGTACACGGGACAGCTCATCCGCTACCGCGTGCGCCCCATCGCTGGCATCCCCCTCACCTGGGTCACGCGCATCGATGCCGTGGAGCCGCTTCGCCTGTTCGTGGACACCCAGCTCAAGGGCCCCTACAAGCGTTGGTGGCACCAGCACACCTTCGAGGCGGTGCCCGGCGGTGTGTTGATGCGCGACCGCGTGGAGTACGAACTGCCCCTTGGTCCGCTCGGCGAGCTGGCCCGTGTTATCTTCGTGCGGCGTCGGCTGGAGCACATCTTCGCGTTCCGCTACAAGCGGCTCCAGGAGCTCTTCCACCAACGTCCCAACGTCCCCCACGCCGCATGAGCACCTGGGTCATCATCGCCATCGTGGCGGCCACCTTCCTGGGCATGGAGTTCGTCGCCTGGGCCACACACAAGTACGTGATGCACGGCTTCCTGTGGTACCTCCACAGCGACCACCACAAGAAGGACCACTACGGCTTCCTGGAGCGCAACGATGCGTTCTTCCTGATCTTCGCCATCCCGTCGATGATCCTGTTCATCGTGGGGGCCACCCTGGGCCTGCACACCCCGTGGCTGTGGATCGGCCTGGGCATCCTCCTATACGGCATCGCCTACTTCTTCGTGCACGAGGTGTTCATCCACCAGCGCATCAAGTGGCTGCGCAACACCACGAACAGCTATTTCCTGGCCATCCGGCGTGCGCACAAGGTGCACCACAAGCGCATCACCAAGGAGGACGGCGAGTGCTTCGGCATGCTGCTGGTGCCGTTGAAGTACTACCGCGAGGTGTTGCGGAGCCGGAAGGCCGGCACCGACCCCGTGGGTTGATGCCTCAGTGGCATTCCTGCACGCCCACGGGCACCTCGTGCAGTGCAGGGCTCACGTAGGGTATTCCAAGTCCAAGCCCCCGCAGGATGAAGAGCGCCCCGAGGAGGGCGATGACGTACGGTGCCGCCCTGCGGAAGCCCGAACGCCAGGCACCCGAGACCAGTCCGCCACCTAGACGCACGGCCAGCATGGCCGGCCAGGTGCCCAGGCCGAAGAGGGCCATGAACAGCGCTCCGGACAGGGCACCATCCTGAACGAGCGCACCGGCAAGGGCGAAGTAGACCATGCCGCACGGCAGCAGGCCGTTCAGGCTCCCGGTGACGAGCAACCCCATGGGCGAGGTGCGGCGGAGGTTGCGGGCGAGGAAGGAACGCAGGCGCCCCAGGCCGCCCAGGGCCGCGGTGGTGAACAGGTCCTTGTGCAGCATCGAGGGCAGCAGCACCGCGAGCAGCATGAGCACCCCCATGGTGATGGACACGGTCTGCTGCAGGCCCGCCAGGTGCAGGCCCCGGCCGAAGGTGCCGAACAGGGCCCCGAGGGCGGCATAGGTGAGCAGGCGCCCCCCATTGAGCAACAGACCATCGGCGATACGCCCGGGCCATGTGGTGCGGGACGAGGGCACGGCCAGGGCGATGGGGCCGCACATGCCCACACAGTGGGCGCTGCTCAGCAGGCTGAGCACCAGTGCCGGGCCCAGGTAGGGGATCATCGGATGTCCACGCGGTCCTCGGAGAGGTGCACGGCGCCGTCCATGTTCCAGGTCACATCGACCTGGTAGACGCCCTTCATCCAGTCGCGCGTATCGAACGCGCACCGGCCCAGGCTGTCCAGCGTGAACGGCTCCGTCCGGTCCGCGCGGCTGTCGTTCGGCTTGAGGAAGTGGGCCGAACCGTTCACGCCCCTGCCCTTCACCTCTTGCGGGAACACGAACGTGATGGTGCCCGGGGCCACCTCCAGGCGCAGCGGCGCTCCGACCTCCCCGGCGCGCGCCAGTTCATCGATGCGATCCTGGTACCGCAGCTCCTCGCGGTAGTAATCCTCGGTGACGAGCTCCTCGGCGTTGCCGATGGCCCGCACCATGAACCACGCCATCATGGCGATGAACAGCGCGAGCGCTGCGAAGATCCCGTGTCCCCAGTTCAGTTTCATCACGCACCCTTGGCCATCGGACCGATGAACGAAGTTCGCACCTTTTCAAGCAACCGGTCCCCGGTGAACACCCCCACGGTCACCTCGGTGGTGTATCCGGACATCTGCCCGGGGTCGAGCACGATGAAGAGCTCCCCCTCCACCGATGCGGCGTTACCCAGTTCAAGCTCCTTGCCCACCAGCCTGATCTCGCCCCGCGCATCAAGAAGCTCGAAGTGCACGGGCATGTCGCGTGAGGTCTTGTTCACCACACGGTACTGGTACAGGTTGCTGATGCGGCCATCATCCTGCCGCTGGAAGAGGGTGCCCGGGTTGCGCAGCACGGTGCTCTCCACATCACTGCGCGTGGCGAGCAGCACCACGATCACGCCCACGAGCACCGTGAGCACCGCGGAATAGGCCTTCATGCGGGTGGTGAACCGCCACGGCTTCTTCTCGGCGATCTCCGCCTCGCTGGCATAGCGGATCAGGCCGCGCTGCATCCCCACGCTGTCCATGATGTGGTCGCAGGCATCGATGCAGGCCGTGCAGTTCACGCACTCGAGCTGGGTGCCGTTGCGGATGTCGATGCCGGTGGGGCACACATGCACGCAGGCCTTGCAGTCGATGCAGTCGCCCTTGCCGACGGCCGCCCGGTCCTCGCCCTTGCGGACCTTCTCCCTGGGCTCCCCACGCACATGGTCGTAGGCGATCACGAGGGAGCGGCGGTCGAGCAGCACGCCCTGCAGGCGGCCGTAGGGACACACGGTGGTACACACCTGCTCACGCATGAACGCGAACACGCCGTAGAACACCAGGGAGAAGCCGACCAGGGCGATGAAGCCCCCCACATGCTGGGCGAGCGGTTCGGTGATGATGCGGACAAGCTCATCGCTGCCCACGATATAGGCCAGGAACACATTGCCGATGACGAACGCGATGGCGAAGAACAGGGCGTGCTTGAGCGTCTTCCTGCCCAGCTTCGACCAGGTCCATGGGGCCTTGTTCAGCGCCTGCTGCTCCTTCCGATCACCCTCGATCCAATACTCGATCCGTCGGTACACGAGCTCCATGAAGACCGTCTGGGGGCAGGCCCATCCGCAGAAAAGCCGGCCGAACGCCACGGTGAACAAGGCCACGAAAACGATGAACGTGATGAAGCCCAGCACGAACAGGTGGATGTCCTGCGGCCAGAAGGTCTGCCCGAAGAACACGAAGCGGCGCTCGGGGATGTTGACCATCAGCAGCGGTTCCCCGCCGATGCGGATCAAGGGGCCCGCGAGCAGGAGGATCAGCAGGGCATAACCAAAGAGGCTCCGGCGGTTGAAATACCGGCCGGAGACCTTCTTCGGATAGATCCAGATGCGCTTGCCCCGCTTGTCGACCGTGGCGATCGAATCACGGAAGCTCTCGTCCCTCCCCTTCGGTGCGTTCCCCGCGGACATGGCCTATTGGTTCGCCTGCGCGAGCTTGGGTGCGCCGGCGGTGCTGTCCGTCGGGACCGTCGTGCTGTCCGCGGGCATGGCCGTGCTGTCCGCCGCCGTTACCGGGGCGCCGTCCTCCTTCCACAGCTCGCCCTGCGGCGGTTGTGCATTGGCCGGGTTCGTGCCTTGGAGGCTGAGCACATAACTGGCCACGGCCTGCAGTTCAGCGGGCTTCAACTGCGACTTCCAGTCGATCATGCCCTTCTCCTTCACGCCGTACTTGATGGTCTTGAACACGTTCTTGATGCCGCCGCCATGGATCCAGTACGCATCCGTAAGGTTGGGTCCGAGGCTCTGCTTCCCTTCGGCACCGGCCCCATGGCAGGCCACGCAGTTCGCCTCGAAGATCGCCTTGCCCGAGCCGATGGCGCTGGCATCGGTCAGCGCGGTCACGGTGTTCTCATCCACGCTGGCCCCGAGCCGTGCCACATAGGCGGCCACATCGGCCTTGGCCTGCTCGACCTCCTGCGTGTACTCGTCCGCCTGGTGCGGCCATACGCCCGTCACGTGCACGTTCACGAGGTAGATGACGCTCCAGATGATGGTGCCGTAGAAGAGCCACAACCACCAGGGCGGCAGCACGTTGTCGAGCTCCCGGATGCCATCGTACTCGTGGTGCATCAGCACATCCTGCTCCTTCTCCATGGACACGCGACGCGTGAGCACCTGGAGCAGCTTGGATTCGAAGGAGGGCTTCCGAACTGGCGACACCGCAGCGGCGGCCTCCTCCTCCTCGGGCCTGCCCACCAGCGAGCGCGTCATGTTGCGCAGCAGGTTCATCTGGGCGAGCAACAGGATGAAGAGGAACACGTTCACCATCACCAGCACATAGAAGAGCTGGTTCGAGGTCCACTGCGTCGGTCCCGGGGCCGCCTGCGCATCGTTCGCGCTCAGGAACAGGAGCATCACGAGGGCCGTGCCGGAGGTGCGCTGCATGCGCGCCGTCCACACTTTGCCCGAACCGCCGAGGAGGCGCATCACGCTGTTGAGGGAGATGATGATGACCACCTGCAGGATGGCGGCACCGAGCAGCAGGTAGTTCGGATCGATGCCCGCGCTGGAGTCCGCACCGGCCGCTGCGGCATCCTGTGCGAAAGCCGCGGCGGGGGCACCCATGAAGGCCAGGCACAGGAATGCGAGGAAGGGAAGGTTCCGCTTGTTCATGGCGTCAATTGTCCTGTTCGTTGAGCGGCAGTTGTTTCATGTGGTCGAAGGCATGCTTGCCCGCGGTGGTCACCCACCACAGCACCCCCAGGAAGAACCCGAAGAAGAGCACGAACGAGATCACCGGATAGATGTCGACGCCCTGGATGGTGTCGAGGTGGTGCTTGATGAACTTCAGCATGGCCGGATCACTTGGTGGCGGCCACCTCGGCCGGTTTCGTCTTGATGTCGGTGCCGAGGCGCTGCAGGTAGGCGATGAGCGCGACGATCTCGCGGTCACCGTCGATCTCGATGCCGCCCTTCTTCAGGTCGTCGGTGATCAGCCTGGCCTGGGCCTGCAGGTGCGCGTTGGGATCGGCGACCACCTCCGGGCCGAAGGGCTCCTCGTCATAGGGCACGCCCAGCGTGACCATCGCATCGATCTTCGGCTTCGTGCTCTCCATGTCGATGGTGTTCTCGAACAGGTGGGGGAACGGGGGCATCAGCGAGCCCTTCACGAACTTGCCCGGGTCGAGCATGTGGTAGAAGTGCCAGCTGTTCTGGTACTTGCCTCCCACGCGCAGCAGATCGGGACCGGTGCGCTTGCTGCCCCACTGGAAGGGGTGATCGTAGATGAACTCGCCGGCCTTGGCGTACTCACCGTAGCGGACGGTCTCGCTGCGGAAGGGACGGACCATCTGGGAGTGGCAGGTGTAGCAACCGTCGCGCACGTAGATGTCCCGCCCATGCAGCTCAAGCGGCGTGTAGGGCTTCACTGCGGCAATGGTGGGGATGTTGCTCTTGATGAGGAACGTCGGGACGAGCTCGATGATGCCACCGGCCGCCACGAGCACCAGGCTCAGCACCAGCATCCAGATGGGCCGGCGCTCGATCCAGCGGTGCCAGTAGCCCGCGGCCTCCACTTCGACCTTCGCCGGCTCGAGCGCGGGGGCCTCGGCGGCCTCATCGGCCACCAGCGAACCCTGCGCCACCGTGCGCCACACGTTGTACACCATCAGCAGGGCACCGGCGAGGAAGAGGATGCCGCCCAACGCGCGCAGCCAGTAGGCATATTCGATCTGCAGGAGCGTATCGAGGAAGTTCTGGTACTTCAGGTATCCATCCGGGGTGAACTGCTTCCACATCAGGCTCTGCGTGAACCCGGCGAAGTACATCGGGATCGCATAGAACACGATGCCGAGCGTGCCGATCCAGAAGTGGGCGTTGGCCAGGCCGGTGCTGTAGAGCCTGGTGTTGTAAAGGCGCGGGATCAGCCAGTACACCATCCCGAAGGTGAGGAAGCCGTTCCAACCGAGGCCGCCCACGTGCACGTGCGCGATGGTCCAGTCGGTGAAGTGGCTGATGCTGTTGAAGAACTTTGTGCTGAGCAGGGGTCCTTCCAGCGTGGCCATGCCGTAGCAGGTCACGGCCACCACGAAGAACTTCAGCACGGGATCCTCCCGCACGCGGTCCCAGGCGCCGCGCAGGGTGAGCAGGCCGTTGAGCATGCCGCCCCAGCTGGGTGCGATGAGCATGATGCTGAACACGGTGCCCAGGCTCTGCGCCCAATCGGGCAGCGAGCTGTAGAGCAGGTGGTGAGGACCGGCCCAGATGTAGATGAAGATGAGGGCCCAGAAGTGGATGATGGAGAGCTTGTAGCTGTACACCGGACGGTTGGCCGCCTTCGGCATGAAGTAGTACATCAGGCCCAGGTACGGGGTGGTGAGGAAGAACGCCACCGCGTTGTGGCCGTACCACCACTGCACCAGCGCGTCCTGCACACCGGCGTACCAGCTGTAGCTCTTGAAGAGGGACACGGGCACCTCGAAGCTGTTCACGATATGGAGCATGGCCACGGTGACCCACGTGGCGATGTAGAACCAGATGGCCACGTACAGGTGGCGCTCCCTCCGCTTCAGGATGGTGCCGAACATGTTGATGCCGAGCATCACCCAGATCAGGGCGATCGCGATGTCGATGGGCCATTCCAGCTCGGCGTACTCCTTGCCGGTGGTTATCCCGAGGGGCAGGGTGATGGCCGCGCTGGCGATGATGAGCTGCCAGCCCCAGAAGTGGATCCAGCTGAGCGCATCGCTGAACATGCGGGCCTTCACCAGGCGCTGAAGGCTGTAATAGACCCCGGCGAAGTTGCCGTTGCCCACGAAGGCGAAGATCACCGCGTTGGTGTGCAGG
>JBIJCH010000398.1:0-2708 GCA_044344815.1 Flavobacteriales bacterium
TGTCCTCCATCGCCGCCTCGCTGCGCTTGTCATCCATGCGGCTGCCTCGTTCGGTCACGCGCGACGAAGCGACTTCTTCGATGATCTCCTCAAGGGTGCTCGCCGGCGAATCCACCGCACCCGTGCAGCTCATGTCGCCGATGGTGCGGAAGCGCACGCGCTTCATGTAGGGCTTCTCCTCCGGCTTCAGGCGCATGAAGGGGCTGTTCGCATAGATCACGCCGTCGCGGTCGAACACCTCGCGCTCGTGGCTGAAGTAGATGCTGGGGATGGCGATCTTCTCCAGCAGGATGTACTGCCACACGTCCATCTCCGTCCAGTTGCTGATCGGGAAGGCGCGAAAGTGCTCGCCCGGACGCTTTTTGCCGTTGTACAGGTTCCACAGCTCGGGACGCTGGTTCTTCGGGTCCCACTGGCCGAACTCGTCGCGGTGGCTGAACACGCGCTCCTTCGCACGGGCCTTCTCCTCATCCCGCCGCCCGCCGCCGATCGCGCAATCGATCCGGTGCTTCTCGATGGTGTCGAGCAGGGTCACGGTCTGCAGCTTGTTGCGGCTGGCGTAGTAGCCGGTCTCCTCCTGCACGCGGCCGGTGTCGATGCTCTCCTGCACACTGCCCACGATCAGCTTCGCACCGTGCTCCTTCACCAGGTCGTCGCGGAAGATCATGGTCTCCTCGAAGTTGTGGCCGGTGTCCACGTGTACCAGGGGGAAGGGCACCCTGGCCGGGAAGAAGGCCTTGCGGGCCAGGTGGAAGCACACGATGCTGTCCTTGCCGCCGCTGAAGAGCAGGGCGGGGTTCTCGAATTGCGCGGCCACCTCGCGCAGGATGTGCATGCTCTCGCTCTCGAGCTCCTTCAGGTGGGTCAGTCGGTAGGAGTGCATTGTCTTCTGATTCTAACCACGGAGGGCACAGAGGACACAGAGATGAATGACACGAACGGAGCTCCCTCTGTGTCCTCTGTGGTCTCTGTGGTTCCACCGCATTTCAATTCCGCGTTATCCGCGGCAGGATGAAGTTCAACAGTTCCATGGTGCTCGCCTCCTCGGTGCGGCCCTGGGTGGCGATGCGGATGGCGGGCGTGGGCGGCGCCTCGAACGGAGCACTGATGCCCGTGAAGTCCTCCACCTCGCCGGCGCGGGCCTTCGCGTAAAGCCCCTTCACATCACGGCGCTCGCACTCCTCCAGCGGGGTATCGATGAAGACCTCCACGAAGTCCTCCGCGCCGATGATGGCCTTCGCCTGTTCGCGGATAGCGATGGTGGGGGAGACGAAGCAGCAGATGACCACGGCCCCGTTCTGCACGAAGAGCCTGGCCACCTCGGCGATGCGGCGGATGTTCTCCGTGCGGTCGGCCTCCGAGAAGCCCAGGTTCCTGTTGATGCCGGTGCGCACGTTGTCGCCATCGAGCACCACGGCATGGCGGCCGCGCTCGTGCAGCGCCCGTTCCAGGCCGATGGCGATGGTGCTCTTGCCGCTTCCGCTCAGGCCGGTCATCCACACGCAAAGCCCGCACTGACCCAGCAAGGTCTCCTTGGCGGAACGGCCCAGCAGGCGGTGCTGCACGGGGTGGATGTGGCGGTCGGTGGACACGGCTCTGAGCGGCCGCGAAGGTACGATTTTCGCAAGGGGTGGTGCTCCCCGCGCCCCCGTCCGGCGCGGGCTTCCGTCTATCTTTGGTCGCGAACCCGCCCATGGCCACGAAGAACTACATCCCCCGGCTCCCCGACCCGCGTTCCAACCCCACCATCGACCAGGTGGGTATCGAGGAGCGCGTGGCCCGCATCAAGACGCGCAGCATCAAGAAGGAGACGAAGGTGCAGGGCATGAAGCTGGCCCTGAGCATGATCGACCTCACCACGCTGGAGGGTGCCGATACGCCGCACAAGGTGCAGCAGCTGTGCTACAAGGCCATGCACCCGCACGACAGCCTGCCCGGCCTGCCCACCGTGGCCGCGGTGTGCGTGTATCCCTCCCTGGTGAAGGTGGCGAAGAAGGCCCTCGAGGGAGGCCACGTGAAGGTGGCCAGCGTGAGCACCGCCTTCCCCAGCGGCCAGGCCCCGCGCAACGTGAAGATCGCCGATACCAAGTTCGCCGTGAGCGAAGGCGCCGATGAGATCGACATGGTGATCAGCCGCGGGAAGTTCCACAACGGGGAATACAACTTCGTGTTCGACGAGATCGCGGCCATCAAGGAAGCGTGCGGCGATGCGCGCTTGAAAGTGATCCTGGAGACCGGTGAACTGGGCACCTACGACAAGGTGCGCCTGGCCAGTGACATCGCCATCGCGGCTGGCGCCGACTTCATCAAGACCAGCACCGGCAAGATCAACCCCGCCGCCACCATGGAGGTGACGTTGGTGATGCTGCACGCCATCCGCGACCACTACCTGAAGACCGGGCAGATGATCGCCATGAAGCCTGCCGGTGGCATCCGCAAGAGCAAGGAGGCCCTGCACTACCTGATGATGGTGAAGGAGGAACTCGGCCCCGAATGGCTCGATCCGCACTGGTTCCGCTTCGGCGCCAGCAGCCTGGCCAACGACATCCTGATGCAGCTGCAGAAGGAGGCCGATGGGCACTACCAGAGCGCGGATTACTTCAGCATCGATTAGCCCTTACCGGTCAGGCGCCGGTGCAGGTCGTACACGGTCTCGGCAATGGTGAAGGCATCATCGCAGGTCCGCATCATCCACGGGCTCTCGACAA
>JBIJCH010000072.1:0-8248 GCA_044344815.1 Flavobacteriales bacterium
GAAGTTGAAGAGCGGTTCCACGAAGTTCCAGGCGCCTTGGGCGTTCGCTCCGAAGGTGCCCGTGCCGGCCGGGCAGTTGATCGCCTGCGCCGCGTTGCAGTCGGGCCACGTGACCACGGACCCCAGGGTGTTGGCGCTGAAGCCGTTGCTGCCTGCGCTGCAATCCTGGCGCACGTACACATCGAAGTTCGATGCGGCGGCGACCCCGGTGATCGCGGCGGTCGTGCCTGCGAACGGACCGGCCAGTGTGCCGCCACCGGCGGTGTTGCCAGTCCCAGGGGTGAAGCCGGGTGCGCCGTACTCCACATAGTAGGGACCGCTGCAACCCGTGCAGGTCCAGCTCACGGTGAATCCGTTGGACGAAACGCCGCTGAAGACCAGCGCCGTGGGCGGCAGGCAGGGCGGTTCGGGCTGCACGTCGATGATGTAGTCCTCGCTCTCACCGCTGCCCATGGAGGTGCAGGCGTCGCCGGGGCCGTTCGCATTGCCCGAGAAGCGCGAGCGGATGCGCATCGCCGTGGGGCCGAGCTGCGCGGTGAGCGGTACGGTGAGGCCCACCGTGCTCGGGTTCACGCCGTCCGTGGCCGTGGCCACCTGCGTCCACTCATAGGTGTCGAACACGTTGTTGCGGTCCCAATCCACCCATACGCTCACAATGCAGCTCTGGTCGGTGGTCACGCTCAGGTTGTAGGTCACCGCGCGTTGCACCGAGGTGGTGGTGGTGAACGCCTCGTACGCCGGCGGCGTGCAGGTGGTCGTATTGTTCAACGTATTGAGCGTCACGTTCGTGATGTTGCCATTGCCGCAACCCACGGGATGTGCAGGCACGCAGTAGCAGGCGAAGAGCGAAACGTCCACCATCACCGATGCCGAGGTGTCCGCACCCGCACCGCAGGTCACATAGAAGCGGTAGTAGGTATCGTTGGTGAGGGCGGCCGTGGTGTAGGAGCTTGACGTAGCGCCCGGGATGTCGGTCCAGCTGCCGGTAGCGCCGCTCGTCGAGGTCTGCCATTGCAGCCCAAGACCCGTGGCGAAGGGCGTGCTCGAGGTGAGCGTGCTGGTGCCACCCGGGCAGATGATCAGGTCGCCGCTGATGGTGCCGGCCACGGGCGGATCGACGCACGGGGGGGGCGTGCAGTTGCCGGTGCCGGTGTACTTGGTGCCCACCGTAAGGTCCTGCAGGGTCACCGGGTTCGGATAGGTGATGGCGCAGTTGCCCGGGTACAGGCTCGTGCCACGCTGCTCATACAGCACCACGCCGAAGGGGTCGGTCATCTTCAGGCCCACCTCATCGGGGAAGCTGCCCGCATTGGTGCATACCAGGGTCACGGTGGCCCCCTCGCAGATGGGCACGTTCACGAAGGCCTCGCAGGCGGTGATCTGGGGTCCCAGCGTGGCCACGGTGATGCCATTGATCTGTACGTCGATGAGCGCGCCGTTCCAGCTGTCGCCGAAGTTGTCGGTGAGTTGGAAGGTGTAATCGCACGAATTGCCGGCGCAACCGCTGGTGAACGCGGTCGCGGCCGTGTTCGTGCTGAAGGTGCCGCCGCAGTCCTGCCGCACCCGCACCTCATACTGCGTGGTCGGGCTCAGGCCCGTGATGGTCGCACTGGTGGTGGCCGAGGTCACCACACCGAGGCCGCCGCCCACCGTCGCTCCCGTTCCCGGCACGAAGCCGGGCAGGCCGTACTCCACCACGTAGGTGCCGGTGCAGCCCGCACAGGTCCAGCTCACATCGGCCGAGGTGCTGGTGATGTTGGACAACGTGGCCGGGTCCGGGGCCTGGCAGGCCGGCGGGGCCACGAGGGCCAGGTTGTCGATGAAGCAGTCGTTGCCGAAGCCGGAGACCCCGCGGAAGCGCACGCGGTTGGTGCCGGCGGGGATGATGTAGCTGAAGGAGGCCCATTGCGCGGCCGTGGGCACGAACTGTGGCCCGCTCGCACCACCCTGGCTCAGCTCACCCGTGCCGGGTGTGTTGTCCAGTTCCACGACCAGCGTGGGCCAGGTGGTGCCGCCATCGCTGGAGGCCTCCACGAAGATCCGGTCGATCTCGCCGCCGGTGAAGGTGGCACCCGAGCCGTCGAATGTCAGCTGCATCGGAGTACCGAAGGGGGTGAACACAGGGCTGGTGAGGGTGAGCACCGTGCCCCCGGTGGCGTTATAGTAGTTCCAACGTGCGGAGCCGGTGCCTGGAGCGCCCAAGCCATTGGGTGTTCCCCGCAGCAGCAAGGCCGCGGAGCCGGTCTGCGTGAAGCAGTTGGGCGGGAACGCGGCGGAGCTGAAGTCCTCCGGGAAGTTGGAGGTGTTCATCGGCACGAAGAGGGGCGTGCTGGTGCCCGTGCCGTTGCCCGCGCAGGTCACCTGGCAGCGGTACCAGGTGGCGCTGGTCTGGTTGGCCGTGTAGCCCGCGTTGGTGTTCGTGCCCGCGGCAGGCCCCCAGCTGATGTTGTCGGGCGAGCTTTCCCACAGGTAGCTCACGCCCGATCCGGAAGTCCCGTTCTGCAGGCCAAGGGCGAAGTTCGCTCCGGTGCACGCGCTGGCCGGACCGGTGGTGTTGCCCGGTGCGGGTGTGGAGGCACAGGGCACGGAGGGCACGAAGGTGAGCGAGCCCGCGAAGAACCGTGGGGTGAGCGTTGGCGTGGGGAACGCACCGCCATACCCCACAGGGAGGCCTGAGACGGCGCTGCTGCCCACCAGCAGGTTGATGCCGCCTCCACTGAAGATGTTCGGCGTGCTGGCCGCTCCACCGTACAGCACCGTGGTGCTGGCCTGCGCTGCGAAGCGTACCGTGGCCCCTGCCGGGATGACGTAGGTCAATCCCGAAAGGACCGGCACCACCGCTGCCGTGCTGGAGACGATGGGGCCTGAGGCCACCACGTTCCAGGTCGGCGTGGCGATGTTCACCGAGCCGCTCAGCGACGTGGTGGAGGCCCACAGGGTGAAGGTGCCTCCGTTGCTCGTGGCCTGGAAGCCGCAGCTCATGCCGGTGAGCTGCACCGGGAACGCATTGGTGTTCTGCACCGCGAACGTGATCGAGGTCTGGGCGGCGGTGAGCGCGTAGGTGGTGCTCAGGGTCGTCTGTCCCTGTGCACCGATGTACGAAAGCAGGAGCAGCACCAGTGCAAGGCACGTTCGTGCCGCGCGCCGGTTTCCCTTGCGGGGGGTTGGTCGTGTTGGGTTCATTGGGTTGTGTTTGGTTGTTGGGGTGTTGATGGCTCCGGGCCATCATCCGAGGGTAAGGCATTATGAGATGCCTGTTCATTCGGTGCGGGGTTCCTATCGGACCGTGCGATGAGCTGCGTTGGTCTTTACCTGTTCGTTGTTGGATGTTCGTTTGGGCCGTACAAGCTATCAAAGGCCGACGATACCGTGCAAGTGAAGATCTCCACAGCGAACGGTCCTTTGGTGGGATCTCCCGGCCGGGACGCCTCCAAAGCAGGAAGCCCCCGGCCATCGGCCGGGGGCTTCCGCAGAATGTGGTGATGCCGTGGCTTACAGCACGCTCAGGCGCTTGGTCACGGTGCGGTCGTTGATGGTGATGTTCACCAGGTACACGCCGCTGGCCAGGTCGCCGTTGAGCTCCAGCACGGTGTTGAACACCGGGCCGCTGTTGCCGAAGGACCTGGCGAGCACGCGCTTGCCGAAGAGGTCGTACACGTCCACGCTGATGCGCTGCTCGGCGTCCACCAGGGCGTCGATGCGCAGGTTCACGCGGCCGTCACGCACGGGGTTGGGCCACAGCTGCACCTCGTCGTTGGCCACCACATCGGCCGCGCGGCCCTGGGTCGCGGGGTTGTTGTTGATGGTCAGCTGGCAGGTGTTGCCGCAGTAGCCCCTCCAGGAGCCGCCGATCCACACCTCCACCTGCACGTTGTAGGTCTGGCCGTTCACCAGGGGGTTGGTGGTCCAGCTCAGCGGGCACACGTAGGAGGAACGGCTGATCGTGCGCACATAGCCGCTGTTGGCACCGGTGCCCTGGAAGCGGAAGCGGTAGGGGGTGGGCTGCGTGGTGGAGGCGGACACGCCCGGCACGGGCTGCGCCCAGATCTTGTCGGAGCCACCGAAGGTGCGGGTCACGCCGCAGGAGAAGGTGGGACCGGGGTTGGCGATCAGCTGGGTGCAGTAGGCGGCGGTGGCGCTCCAGGCCATCTCGCAGCCCGGGCCCCAGTTGTCATCCCCATAGCCCGGCGCGCCCTGGTCGGCACGCGAGCGCATGAAGTAGATGGTGCCCAGGCTGAGCGGATTGCTGCTCATGTCGGTGTACAGCACGTAGTTGCGGGCCACGCCCACGCGGCGGCGGAAGCCGGCGTTGGGGTCCGTGAACTCGTACTGGTAGTTGGTGGCGCCCGGCACAGGGTTCACGAACACCTTGTTCTGCAGCAGGTTGTTGAACACACCGCACTCCCCGTTGGAGGGTGTGGTGGGGCCCAGCGGCAGTTGGATCTCGTGGGCGAAGTAGGCCGGGTTGATCGCGTTGGGGGACGGGGACTGGGTGGTGAAGGCACCGTTATCGGTCAGGATCTGGCGGTCCTGGCGGTCAAGCAGCCCCCACGAACCGGTGGTCATCCCGTCGCCATCGGCATCCAGCACGAAGAAGTACCAGATGTTGCCGAAGGTCGTGGGCAGGCACACCGTTTCAACGATCGTGGTGTTGCTCAGGTAAGGACCTCCGTTGGCGACGGGGTTGAACTGGCCGTCGAAGATCTGCCAGGTGGTGCTGCCACCGTTGTTGTCGGTCACGATACGCACCTTCACCGTCTGGCCACTGGCATCGTAGGAACTGTTGGCGGCATCATTGCCGGGCAGCTCGTCCAGCTGGCCGTTGGGCTGGCTCACGGACACGGTGAGGAGATTGCTGCCTGTGGGCGTGGTCACCTCGGGCAGCACCACGTCAACGCTGTCACCGAAGGCCAGCAGGCCGGTCCAGGGGTACACCAGCACCACACCGGCGTTGATGGCCACGGTGATGGTGGCATCGGTGAGGGTCACCTCGCCGAGGTTCTTCAGGCGCACGACCGGCTCGAACTTGGTGTCGCACAGCAACGCATTATTGGCAGGCTCACGCACTTCCGAAATGGAGGCATCGTAGAGGGCCGGGCGCTCCAGCTTGATGCCGAAGGTGCCCTCGGTGCCCACACCGCCCTGGTTGTACACCAGCAGCTTGTAATCGGTGTTGGGCGTGAGGTTCAGCAGGTAGCTGCCACCGCCGGTCGCGCAGACCTCCTCCACGGCACCGCTGATGCCGCTGCAACCACCGCTGTACAGCGCATAGCCGATGGCCGTGGCCGTGTAGGCCGGGTTCTCGGCCAGCGTGGCCAACGAGAGGGTGTGCTGGGTGTTGCCACCGCTGTTGAAGGCGTACCACACACCCTGCACAGGCAGGTTGCTCGAGCAGGTGGTGGGGCCGTCCACATAGGCGCAGCCGTTGTCGTCGGTGGCGAAGGTGCCCGTGCCGGCGAGTGAGGCGGATAGCGAAGTGGCGGTCGTGCACAGGTCGTTGCCGTTCTGCGGGCTGCATTGCGGCACGCAGAAGACGCTCAGGCTGAAGGTGCCCTCGGCCGCACCGGCGCCATGCACCGCTATGTAGTACGTCTGGTTGGTGGTGGCCTTGAAGGTCAGCTCGGTGCTGCCGCCGGGGCATCCCGCCAGGTTGTCCACGCTGCCGATGCACTCCAGGTTGCTGCAGTCGGGCACCGGGCGCAGCACCGTGATGCGGGTGTCGAACGATGCCTGTCCGCAGGTGCTCACCACCACGTCATTGTCCGCGAGGGCTGTATAGGTGTACCAGGCCACCCCGCCGCTGCTGCCTGCGCCGTTGAAGGCGCAGGTGGAGGCGGGCAGGTTGTAGGGGCCGCCGATGGTGAAGCCCTGCTTGGTCTCCCCGCACACGATCGGGGCCGCCGTGGCGCAGCTCAGGTTCGGCGTGATGCAGCTGATCGTGGCCTCCCAACCGGGGTTCTGCACGCTGCCGTCGCTGGTGAAGGCGAAGGTGAGGCAACCACTGGCGTTGTTCGCGCCCACCAGACCGGGGATGCCGGTGTTCGTGGGTGCCGTGGTGCCCCACCAGCCGCCGGTGCCGTACACGTTGTTGCCCGCAGGCACACCGTTGGTGGTGGCGATCTGAGGTGCGGCCGTGCTGTTCCCGTTGAACACGTACAGGGGGTCCCAGCCGCTCTCGGTGTTGAACGAGGTGAACTGCATCACCACGATGTCGCCGGGGTTGCTCGGGCAGATGGTGAACACATCGTTCGAGTTCGGCGCGTAGGTATTGACGGGGCCGCCGTTGTCGTAGTACACGTTGCCGCAACCCGGGGAGGTGCTGAAGGTCACCGGACCCACGTTGAAGCCGAAGCTGGTGCCGTTGCCCAGGCAATCCTGGCGGATGTAGACCTGGTACACCGTGCCGGTGCTCAGGCCCGTGAGCGTGAGCGTGGTGGCGGCCGTGCTGATCACGGTGCCGCCGCCCGCCGTGGCGCCTGTGCCGGGGGTGAAGCCCAAGGGGCCGTATTCCACGGTGTAGGTGCCCGTGCAACCGGTGCATGCCCAGTTGATCGTGGCCTGGGTGCCGGTCACGCCGGTGGCCGCCAGGTTGATCGGCGAGGCGCAGGCCGGACCCTCCACCACGCTGAAGTCATCGACCAGCAGGTCGTTGTAGAAGGCGCTGCCCAGACCGCCGGGGTTCACCTTCGCCACGATGCGGAAGCGTGTGAGCGAGGGGATGCCGGAGGGCACGCTGAAACCGACCTCCTCCCATCCGTTGAAGTTGCCCTCCTTCGTGCCGATGGTGGTCCAGCTCAGGCCGTTCCAAGCCTGGATCACCAGCTGGTTCACCGCTGCATCGTTCGTGTTGTTCGAGTAGCGGAAGAAGCGGACGTAGGGGTTGGTGAGCGTGCCGGTGTTGATGAACGGCGTGATGTACTTGGAGCTGTCGGGGCTCGTGAAGCTGCCGTCCCACCAGGCGAAGAAACCAGTGCCCGTGGTGTGGTCGGTCACGTTCTCCACGGCATAGTCCGGATCGGTGGCCGGGGTGCCGGTGCCGTTCGCGAACTTCCAGGCGGTGCTGCCGGTGCTGGGGTCGAGCGACCAGCAGTTGTTCGGCACATAGCTCGGGGCCACGCCGCTGTCGAAGTTCTCGAAGTATGGCGCGGTGAAGCTGGCCGGGTTGGCGAAGTAGGGCGTGCTGAAGGAGGTGTTCAGCCCGCAGGTCACCGCCAGGCGGAAGTACGTCGGGGAGACCACCGATGTGCTCAGCAGCGCGCTCGTGGCCCCGCTGATGGGCGTGTAGGTGATGTTGTCAGGCGAGCTCTGCCACTGGTAGGTGGCGCCCAGGCCGATGTCCTGGCCGCTGTTGCTCACCGTGATGGTGCTGCCCGGGCATACCAGACCGGAGGGACCGCTCGAGACACCGGCGGACGGCGGATCCACACAGGGCACGGCCGCGATGATGTCGATCAGGTAATCCTCGGTCTCACCCCAGGTGTAGGTCCCGCAGGGGCTAACGGCCGTGGCCGACGTTGTCTCCACGTTCACCACGCGCAGCAGCGTCTGGCCCACCGAGGCGGTCAGCGGGACGGTGATGGTGCCGCTCTGGGTGTTCGGGCCGTTGACGAACGTCGCGTTGCTGAACACCTCCTCGCCGGGGTCGGTGAGCAGGCCGTTCCGGTTGTAGTCGATGAAGATCTTCGTCCAGTTGTTGAAGTTGCCACCGCAGGTGCCGATCTGCACGCTGAAGGGCACGGTCTGGTTCTGTGAGACCTGCGTTGGCGTGAGCGTCGTGTAGTTCGAGTACTGGCTGGCGATGGAGCCGGGGCCCGGCGCCAGCACGTTGCAGGCCGAGGTGTTGCTCAGCGAGCCGAAGGTCACGTTGAAGATGTCCTCGTCCGCCGTACTGGTGGCGTTGCTCGCGCAGTAGCAGCTCAGGAAGCCGTTGAGCGTGATCTGCACCGCGTTCGTTGTGACCGAGGTGCCGCAGGTAAGCCTCAGGCGGTACCATCCGGGGGCCGTGATCGCCGCGCTGTAGGTCACGTTCGTGGCACCGCTGATCGGGGTCCACGTCACGTTGTCCGGAGAGAACTCCCACTGGTAGGTCTGGGTCAGGCCGAAGGTGTAGCCCGTCACCGTGAAGTTCACCGTGGTGCCCGGGCATACGGCCGTGGCGCTGGTGGTGAGGGTGCCCGGGGTGGGCGGGTCGATGCAGAGCGGGGCTGCGATCACGTTGATCAGGTAGTCCTCGGTCTCGCCCCAGGAG
>JBIJCH010000399.1:0-2695 GCA_044344815.1 Flavobacteriales bacterium
GGCACATCCTTTCCCCCCCGCGCATCAGGGGGCCCTGCTGATGCACCGTTCAGGTATTTCCCGTCGGTCGTTCCCTATCATCCCCCGCACCCCCCATGGCCCAGGCGAAGACCCTCTCCCGCAGGAGCAAGCGCATCGATTTCGGCAGCAGCGTGCTCTCGACCTCCTATCCTGATTTCCTCGAGATCCAACTGAAGAGCTTCGAGGAGTTCTTCCAGATCGAGACCCTTCCGGAGCATCGCGACAGCGAAGGCCTCTACAAGGTGTTCATGGAGAACTTCCCCATCACGGACACCCGCAACCAGTTCGTGCTGGAGTTCCTCGACTACTTCATCGACCCCCCCCGATACAGCATCGAGGAGTGCATCGAGCGTGGTCTCACCTACAGCGTGCCCCTGAAGGCCAAGCTGAAGCTGTACTGCACCGATCCCGAGCACGAGGACTTCGAGACCATCGTACAGGACGTGTACCTGGGCCAGATCCCCTACATGACCCCCAAGGGCTCCTTCGTGGTGAACGGGGCCGAGCGCGTGATCGTGAGCCAGCTCCACCGCAGCCCGGGCGTGTTCTTCGGCCAGAGCCGCCACGCCAACGGCACCAAGCTCTACAGCGCCCGCGTGATCCCCTTCAAGGGCAGCTGGATCGAGTTCGCGACCGACATCAACGGGGTGATGTACGCGTACATCGACCGCAAGAAGAAACTGCCGGTGACCACGCTGCTGCGTGCCATCGGTTTCGAAAGTGACAAGGACATCCTCAACATCTTCGGCCTGGCCGACGAGGTGAAGGTCACCAAGGCCGCCATGAAGGAGGCCGTGGGCCGCAAGCTCGCCGCCCGCGTACTGAAGACCTGGGTGGAGGACTTCGTGGACGAGGACACCGGTGAGGTGGTGAGCATCGAGCGCAACGAGGTGCTGATCGACCGCGAGACGGTGATCGAGGAGCACCACGTGGACCAGATCGTGGAGAGCGGCGCCAAGACCGTGATCCTGCACAAGGCCGGTGTGAACGCCGCCGACTACGCCCTCATCTACAACACGCTGCAGAAGGACACCTCGAACTCCGAGAAGGAGGCCGTGGAGGTGATCTACCGCCAGCTGCGCAACGCGGAGCCTCCCGATCTGGAGACCGCCCGCGGCGTGATCGACAAGCTGTTCTTCAGCGAGCAGCGCTACGACCTCGGCGAGGTGGGCCGCTACCGCATCAACAAGAAGCTGGGCCTCGAGAGCGAGCTCAGCGTGCGCGTGCTCACCAAGGAGGACATCATCAGCATCATCCGCTACCTGATCGAGCTGGTGAACTCCAAGGCCGATGTGGACGACATCGACCACCTGAGCAACCGCCGCGTGCGCACCGTGGGCGAGCAGCTCTACACCCAGTTCGGCGTGGGCCTGGCCCGCATGGCGCGCACCATCCGCGAGCGCATGAACGTGCGCGACAACGAGGTGTTCACGCCCACCGACCTGATCAACGCCAAGACCCTGAGCTCGGTGATCAATTCGTTCTTCGGAACGAACCAGCTGAGCCAGTTCATGGACCAGACGAACCCGCTGGCGGAGATCACCCACAAGCGCCGCCTGTCGGCCCTTGGACCCGGTGGTCTGAGCCGGGAGCGCGCCGGCTTCGAGGTGCGCGACGTGCATTACACGCACTACGGCCGCCTCTGCACCATCGAGACACCGGAAGGTCCGAACATCGGCCTGATCAGCTCGCTCTGCGTGTACAGCAAGGTGAACGACCTGGGCTTCATCGAGACGCCCTACCGCAAGGTGGTGGATGGCAAGGTGGACACCAAGGGCGAACTGATCTACCTGAGCGCCGAGGAGGAGGACGACCAGGTGATCGCCCAGGCGAACGCCAAGGTGAACGAGAGCGGTGAGTTCACGGACAACCGTGTGAAGGCCCGCCTGATGGGCGACTTCCCGGTGACCAGCCCGAAGGAGCTGCACCTGATGGACGTGGCGCCGAACCAGATCGCATCCATCGCCGCCAGCCTGATCCCCTTCCTGGAGCACAACGATGCCAACCGCGCGCTGATGGGCTCGAACATGATGCGCCAGGCCGTGCCGCTGCTGCGGCCCGACGCCCCGGTCGTGGGCACCGGCCTGGAGGAGCGCGTGGCCCACGACAGCCGCGTGCTGCTCGCAGCCGAGGGCGAGGGCGTGGTGAAGAGCGTGGACTCCGACCGCATCGTGATCGAGTACAAGCGCACCGAGGACGAGCGCACGGTGAGCTTCGACGGTGACGAGAAGGAGTACCGGATCACCAAGTTCATGAAGACGAACCAGAGCACCTGCATGAACCTGCGCCCGATCGTCCGCAAGGGCGAGAAGGTGACCAGGGGCCAGGTGCTCGTGGAGGGTTACAGCACGGAGGACGGCGAGCTGGCCATCGGCCGCAACCTCCTCGTGGCCTTCATGCCCTGGAAGGGCTACAACTTCGAGGACGCGATCGTGATCAGCGAGCGCGTGGTGCGCGAGGACATCTTCACCTCCATCCACATCGATGAGTACATCATGGAGGTGCGCGACACCAAGCGCGGCCTGGAGGAGCTCACCGCCGACATCCCGAACGTGAGCGAGGACGCCACCAAGGACCTCGACGAGAACGGCCTGATCCGCATCGGCGCCGAGATCAAGGAGGGCGACATCCTCATCGGCAAGATCACGCCCAAGGGCGAGACCGACCCCAGCCC
>JBIJCH010000044.1:0-10381 GCA_044344815.1 Flavobacteriales bacterium
CGCCAGTACCTGGAGGACAACGGGCAGGCGAACGACCTCTCCGGCCTCGAGCTGCGTTACGGGTACTGGGGCGTGCTGGTGGAGCCCCTGCTGTGGCACCGGAGCGCGGTGCACCTCGCCGTACCGGTGGTCATCGGACTGGGCAGCGCGGCGTACAGCTTCCCGCCGCCCAACAGCGACGGTTACCAGCGCAACCGCACGGACGGGCAGGCCTTCTTCGCGCTGGAGCCAGGCCTTGAGCTGGAGGTGAGCATCGTGCGGGGCCTGCGCATCGGCATGGGCGGCTCGTACCTGTACACGAGCGACATCACGCTGCCCGAGACGCCCGGGGATGTGCTGCGCACGCCCATGGCGCGGCTCTCGATCAAGCTCGGTGAGTTCTAGGCGCCGAGCCGCTTCATCACCAGGGCGCTCACCTTCTCGTACAGGTCCTCCGGTTCGAAGGTCCGCCAGTCGAGCTGGTCGAGCCTGCCGCCGAGCAGGAAGTACTGGTCGATGTTGGCGGCCTTGAGGTCGGCGCGCACGTGCTCCCGGAAGTTGAGCAGTGCGATCCAGCCATCGGCATCGGTGACCTCCTCGTACCACTCGCTGTAGTACTCGTCGTCGCTCGCGTGGAAGTTGAGCACGTTCTCGCCCACGAGGATGAAGCGCGCGATCCCGTGCGACATCATGGGCTCGATCACGTCGCGCTTCAGCAGCATCACATCGTTGTAGAGCAGGTCGTTCCACTCGCCGATGAGCTCGATCACCGTGTAGCCCTCGTCGTAATCGGTGAAGAGCACCTTGAGGTAGAGCGTGCGGCTGCCGAAGCTGTCCCACTGCGGGTGGATGGCGTGGTCGTACACCGCGTTGGTGAACTCGAACTCGCTGTGCTCATCGCCGAAGAAGGGCGAGCGCTCGTCCTCCTCCGCGGTGTAGCGGTGGCGCCAGTTCCAGTAGGGTTCGATGTCGTGCATCGGTCGTCAGAGGTTGTGGCCGGCCTCGATGGCGCGGCGCACGCTGCCGTAGTGGCGCAGCAGTTCGTTGGCCACGGCATAGTCCACCCGGAGGCCCTCCATCACCATGCGCGTGCCGCGGTCGATGAGCTTGTTGTTGCTGAGCTGCATGTCGACCATGCGGTTGCCCTTCACGCGGCCCAGGCGGATCATCACGCTGGTGCTGATCATGTTGAGCACGAGCTTCTGGGCGGTGCCGCTCTTCATGCGCGTGCTGCCGGTGACGAACTCGGGGCCCACCACCGCCACGAGGGGATGCTTCGCGATGGTGCTCACGGGGCTGCCGGGGTTGCAGGTGATGCAGCCGGTGAGGATGCCGGCCTCGTTGCAGGCCTCGAGCGCGCCGATCACGTAGGGCGTGGTGCCGCTGGCGGCGATGCCGATCACCGTGTCGTCCGCGCCGATGTGGTGCTCCTGAAGGTCCTTCCAGCCCTGCGCGGTGTCGTCCTCGGCGAACTCCACGGCCTTGCGGATGGCGGTGTCGCCGCCGGCGATGAGGCCGATCACCAGGCCGTGCGGCACGCCGAAGGTGGGCGGGCATTCGCTGGCGTCCACGATGCCCAGGCGGCCGCTGGTGCCGGCGCCGAGGTAGAACAGCCGGCCGCCCCGCTGCATGCGATCGGCAACGGCGTCCACCAGGTCGGCGATGGCGGGGATGCACCGCTCCACGGCCTCGGCCACGGTGCGGTCCTCGGCATTGATGCCGACCAGCAGTTCGAGGGTGCTCTTGCGCTCGAGGTCGTCGTGGCGGCTGGGCTGTTCGGTGATGCGTTGCATGGGCTTGGGCTGGTGCAAAGATCGCACATGCCGATCCGGCTACATTTGGCACGACCGCCCATGTCCGCACCACGATCACCGGGGAGGAGCGCTCCGTCCCATGGCGGAGGAGGTCTTCCGCGTGCGCTGCCCCGGTCGCGCGGCCGCCATCCCGAGGCCCCGCTGGGCGCCGGCGCGCTGGGCGCGTTCGGCAGCGACCTTCGCCGCGGGCTGGCCAAGCTCTTCAAGCGCACGAGCGATTCCCACATGCGGGTGGTGCTGCTGCTCATCGCGGCAGGCGCCGTGCTGCGTGTGCTCGCCATGCGCTGGCCGGTGATGCACGAGGAGGCCATGGCGTGCACCGGCTTCGCGGCGCGCTCATGGCAGACCGTGTTCAGCGACCTTGGGCATCCCTCCAACAACGTGTTCCACACGGTCCTGATGCGGCTCAGCATGCAGGTCTTCGGTACGCACCTGTGGTCCATCCGCCTGCCGGCCCTGGTGGCGGGCATCCTGGTGATGCCGCTGTTCTATGTGTTCGTGCGGTCGATGTTCAACCGTTACATCGCCCTCATCGCGCTGGGGCTCGTCGCCGGTTCAGGCTGCCTGGTGGAGTACTCCGCCATCGGCCAGGGCTACAGCCTGTCGTGGCTGGGCTACCTGAGCGCGCTGCTCCTGGGCCGGCACCTGGCGCGCACCAACAACCTGGTGTCGGCCGTGCTCCTGGGGCTCGCATCGGCCCTGGCCATGTGGTCGGTGCCCACGGCGCTGTTCCCGGTGATCGCGGTGTACCTGTGGGTGTTCGTGCAGCTCTCGGTGAAGTACCGCGGCAGCCTGAACCGCCGGCTGATGATGCTGTTCTTCAGCGCGGTGCTGGCCTTCGGGGCCGCACTGTTGCTCTACATGCCCGCGATCTCGCGCCACGGTCTGCTCACCCTGTTCCATCCGTTGGTGGAGGGCGAGCACAGCTGGTCGGGCTTCCTCAACACCCACCAGGACCGGGCCTTCGACCTGTGGGCCTGGATCAACGACACGGCGGCCACCTGGCTGTCGTTCCTGGGCTTCGTGGGGCTGCTGTTCGCGCTGTACATCAGCTCGAAGTTCCGCGTGCTGGCCGTCACGCTGGTGGCGGGCGCCATCCCCTTCGTCACCCTGCTGTTCCGCGTGGGCGACCCCTGGGAATGGGCCTACGTGCTGTTCGTGCTGCACCTGAGCTCGGGCATCGCGCTGTTCTACCTGCTGAAGCTGGTACAGGAGCATCTGTTGCCGGGCCTGGCCAAGCGGCTGCGCACGGTGATCGCAGCCGTGGTGATGTTCGCGCTTTTCGGCACGCTGGGCATGCGGTCCATCGCCGACCGCATCGAGCGGTTCCCCGAGGCGGCCTACGCCACGGCATGGTTCGGGGGCATCCTGAAGCCCGGCGACAGCGTGCTGGTGGAGTACCCCTGGGAGGCGCCCCTGGCCTTCCACATGCGCGCCGCCCGCATGGACACCGGGCCGTTGTCCGCCGAACCGGGCCAGGTGACGGGGGTGTACGTGCTGGTGGGGCCGGCCGATGGACAGACGCTGCCCGGGGTGATCGCCCATTTCCCCGATACGCACCTCGAGCCGGCGGACCTGAAGAAGGTGCAGGACTGGCGCCGGCTGGAGATCCACGTGCGCCGCTGAGCGAAAGGTGACGGCGGATCGTCCGGAACCGCCACCTTTGCAGCCCCGTTGCCGGATGCGTCCGGCAGGCGGAACGTTCAACCCGAAAACAAGCGCGTCACATGGCAGAAGAAGGCCGCCAGATAATCTTCAACATGGTGAAGGTGGGGAAGACCCTGCCCTCCGGGAAGAAGATCCTCAACGACATCTACCTCGGCTTCTACTACGGGGCCAAGATCGGCATCCTCGGTCTCAACGGCAGTGGCAAGTCCACCTTGATGCGGATCATCGCAGGCAAGGAGAAGGCCTTCGAGGGCGATGTGCACCTGAGCCCGGGCTACAGCATCGGCCACCTGGAGCAGGAGCCCGAGCTGGACGAGAGCAGGACCGTGATCGACATCGTGCGCGAAGGCGTGCAGCCCATCATGGACCTTCTGAAGGAATACGAGGAGGTGAACAACAAGTTCGCCGACGAGGACGTCCTGAACGACCCCGAGAAGATGGACAAGCTCATCGCCCGGCAGGGGGTGCTGCAGGACAAGATCGAGGCGGCCGATGCCTGGAACATCGACCAGAAGCTGAACATCGCGATGGACGCTCTTCGCTGCCCCGAGCCCGACCAGCCGATCAAGGTGCTCTCCGGTGGCGAGCGGCGCAGGGTGGCCTTGTGCCGCCTGCTGCTGCAGAGCCCGGACATCCTGCTGCTGGACGAACCGACCAACCACTTGGATGCCGAGAGCGTGGCCTGGCTGGAGCACCACCTCGCCGGCTACAAAGGCACGGTGATCGCCATCACCCACGACCGCTACTTCCTGGACAACGTGGCCGGCTGGATCCTGGAGCTTGACCGCGGTGAGGGCATCCCGTACAAGGGCAACTACACCAGCTGGCTGGAGCAGAAGACCGCCCGCCTGGCCCAGGAGGAGAAGAGCGAGAGCAAGCGCCAGCGCGTGCTGAAGCAGGAGCTGGAGTGGGTGCGAAGCAATGCCAGCGCCCGCCGCACCAAGAGCAAGGCCCGACTCGCCAACTACGAGAAGATGCAGGGCGAGAGCGTCAAGGAGAAGGAGGCCAAGCTCGAGATCTTCATCCCGAACGGCCCGCGCCTCGGCGACAAGGTCATCGAGTTCAACCACGTGAGCAAGGGCTTCGGCGACCGCCTGCTCATCGACAACCTCAGCTTCGCGCTGCCCCCCGCCGGCATCGTGGGCATCATCGGTCCCAACGGTGCCGGCAAGACCACGCTCTTCCGCATGATCATGGGCCAGGAGAAGCCCGACAGCGGCACCATCACCATCGGCGATACCGTGCAGCTGGCCTATGTGGACCAGAGCCACAAGGACCTTCATGCCGACAAGACCGTCTATGAAGTGCTCACCGGAGGCTTGGAGAACATCACCTTCGGCAACGTGGTGATGAACTCGCGTGCCTACCTATCACGCTTCAACTTCAGCGGCACCGACCAGAACAAGAAGGTGGGCGTGCTCTCCGGTGGCGAGCGCAACCGCCTGCACCTGGCCATGACCGTGAAGCAGAGCAGCAACGTGCTGCTGCTGGACGAACCCACCAACGACCTGGACGTGAACACGCTCCGGGCCTTGGAGGAAGCCATCCAGGACTACAGCGGCTGCGCGGTGATCATCAGCCACGACCGCTGGTTCATGGACCGCGTTTGCACGCACATCCTGGCCTTCGAGGGCGACAGCAAGGTGTACTGGTTCGAGGGCGGGTTCAGCGACTACGAGGAGAACTACAAGAAGCGCGTGGGCGACATCATCCCGCAGCGCCTCAAGTACAAGAAGCTCGTGCGGAGCTGAGCCATCCGCGCGGTCCCGGGGCCATGGAGATCACCCAGGTGTTGGGTATGACGTTCCGGACGGGACCGCTCGTGCTCACGGACATGCACAACGGTGGGTCCATCTTCGGTGTCATCCACGTGCAGGTGCTCTCGTTCGGCGAAGGTGGCGAGGTGACCCTGCACAACGAGGTCGAGGCCGACCGTTCACATGGTATGGGATGGAAGGAGGCCATCGAGCGCGAACGCTGGAATGGATCCTGCACCTTCGATCCGGATGGAAAGCACGTGAAGTGCATCCTGGTGAACAAGCGGACACAGCGCGAAAAGGTCATTTATGCCGACTTTGCCGGCCCCGATCGCCTGATCGCCGAAGTGTATGAGGAGGGCAGCACGCACGGCAGAGGCCAGGTGTTCATGCGGACGTGATAGCCTGCTCCGACATTGGACGAAGCCCGGTGAATGAGCCGGGGCTTCGTCCGTGAGGGTGATCAGGTCGCACGCCGCCGGAGCGCTCCGGCGACGGCGCGAGGAGGCGCCCTTCATCCCGCCGCGCGCGCCGCTGCCACCGAGCGTGCCCAACCACGTGACCCCGCGCGGGCTGCGGCTTTTGTTGGAGGAGCGCGCTGCGCTGGAGGCCGATCGTTCGAAGCCCTATGAAAGCGAGGAAGCCAAGCGGCGTGCCTGGGCCGAGATCGATGGCCGGCTCGAACTGCTGAACGAAAGCCTCGGCAGCGCGCGTGTGATGGAGCCGCCCGATCCCGCACCGGACGATGTGCGCTTCGGTGCCACGGTCACCTTCACCTTGCTCAATGGGCCGCAGGCCGGGCAGGAGCGCACCTTCACCATCGTGGGCGTGGACGAGGCCTCGGTGAAGGACGGCCGCATCGCGTTCACCGCGCCGGTGGCACGGGCGCTGGTGGGCAGGCGAAAAGGGGAGGAGGCGGAATTCCCGCTGGGCACTGGCGTGCAGCGCCTGGTGGTGACGGCCGTGGCCTACGCCTGATCCTTCGGCTTGGGGCCGTTCACCTTGCGTGCCGGGAAGGCGCCGAAGATGTGACGGCGGGCGAAGCGCGGCTGGCCGTTGGTGCCGGTGAACTTGTTGTACACGTTGGCCGGCACGCCGTAGTACTCGTACACGCTGCCATCGCCGAAGGTGATGTGCAGCGTCTGATGCTGGTAGTGCCAGTTGGCGATGTTGGTGGCCACCGTGGCGTCGAACTCGGCCGCGTTGGCCTTGTGCGTCTCCGGGTGCACGCTCTCAAGGAACTTGTACGCCTCGATGATGCGTGTGCTCATGGCCTCGGCCTCGGCGCGCTGCTGCTCGTCCTGGAACTTGTCCGGGTGGTGCTGCTTCATCAGGCCCTTGTACAGCGTGTTCAGCTGCTTCAGGTCCATGGCGGCGGTGGCGCCCAGAAGGCGGCGGCTGTCGGTGATCTTCTTCATGGCGCAGTTCCCCCGGACGAGGTTCCGGCTAAGGGGCGGCAAAGGTCGGTATTTCCGCTGGAACACAGGGCGGTGTGCGTGCCTTACCTTCGATGGCCGCTGACACTGAAAGCCTTCCCGACGACCATGCGAACAGCCGTTACCCTTGCTGCCTGCGCGTTCACAGCCATCAGCGCCCAGGCCCAGCTCACCATCACCGACAGCCTCACGGTGGGCACCATCGCCACGCTGCTGGAGGGCATCGGTGTAACGGTGAGCAACGTGACGGTGAACTGCCCCGGGCGCGCCATGGGCCACTTCACCGGCACATCGGAGCTGTCCATCGCCCAGGGCCTGGTGCTCACCACCGGTGCCGCCGATCTCGTGGCCGGACCCGTGGGCAACTTCGCCGGGGAGGCGCTCATGACACCGGGCGATGCCGACCTGGAACTGGGCCTCGGCGGTGGCGTGCCCAGCTACGATGCCTGCGTGCTCGAGTTCGACTGCGTGCCACAGGGCGACACGCTGCTCTTCAACTTCAGTTTCGGCAGCGAGGAGTATCAGGAATTCGTGGGCAGCGCCTTCAACGATGTGTTCGCCATCTACCTCAGCGGGCCCGGCTTCAACCCGCCGGTGAACGTGGCGGCCATCCCCGGCGGCACGATCGTGTCCATCAACAACGTGAACGACAACATCAACAGCACCTTCTACCACAACAACGAGGTGCCGCCGGCCGGCCAGTTCGTGGCCTACGATGGCTTCACCACCAACCTCACCGCCTTCGCCGTGGTGGTGCCCGGGCTCACCTACCATTTCAAGGTGGCCATCGCCGATGTGTCCGACCAGGTGCTCGACAGCGGGGTGTTCCTCGAAGCCTTCAGTTTCCGCAGCCCCCTCTTCACCACGGGTGTCCACGGTACGAGCAATGCGCGGTTCAAGCTGGTGGTGCAGGGCGACCAGCTGGTGCTGAGCGGGCCCGAGGCGCTTACGGCCGGCCGGCCGGTGCTCGTGTACGACATGGGCGGTGCTCTCGTGTTGAGGGGCGCCACCAGCGGGCCGCGCACCAGCCTCCCCGTCGGCGGGCTGAAGCAGGGGCTCTATGTGGTGCACCTGCCCGGCAGTGGGCTCGCTCCCCAGCGTTTCGTGCGCGAGTAGGCCGCCCCGTACTTTCGCGGCCCAAGGAGCATGTGGATGGGTGTGGTTGCCTTGTCCCTTGTCCCTTGTTACTTGAAGCTTGATGAAGCCTTCCATCCCCAAGGGCACCCGCGACTTCGGTCCGCAGGAGATGCTGCGCCGCAAGTACATCTTCAACACCATCGAGCGGGCCTTCCAGAAGTACGGTTTCCTGCCGCTGGAAACGCCGGCCATGGAGAACCTCGAGACCCTCACCGGCAAGTACGGCGAGGAGGGGGACCGGTTGATCTTTCGGATCCTGAAGCGCGGTGCCGAGCTGGAGCGCGCCATGGCGGATCAAAGCAAGGGCTTCGCGGATGAAGCGCTCCGCTACGACCTCACCGTGCCCTTCGCGCGCTACGTGGTGATGAACCAGCACGCGCTGGCCTTCCCCTTCAAGCGCTACCAGATCCAGCCCGTGTGGCGCGCCGACCGTCCGCAGAAAGGCCGCTACCGCGAGTTCTATCAGTGCGATGCGGACATGATCGGCAGCAACAGCCTGCTGAACGAGGTGGAGCTGGTGATGCTGCTGGACGAGGCGTTCACCGAGCTCGGCCTGCAGGTGACGATCAAGCTGAACAACCGCAAGGTGCTCAGCGGCATCGCCGAGGTGAGCGGCCAGCCGGACAAGGTGGTGGACATCGTCACCGCCATTGACAAGCTCGACAAGATCGGCCGCGAGAAGGTGGAGGAGGAGATGCGGGCGAAGGGCGTGAGCGATCCGGCCATCGCGGGCATCGCGCCGCTGTTCGAGCTGAAGGGGACCTGGAAGGAGCAACGTCCGCAGCTGGAACAGTGGCTGGCCGCAAGCGCGGTCGCGCAGGAGGGCTTGAAGGAGCTTTCGTTCGTGTTCGACACGGTGGGCGCGTTGAAGAGCGCGTCGCTGGAATTCGATCCCACGCTGGCCCGCGGCCTCGACTATTACACCGGCGCCATCTTCGAGGTGAAGGCCAACGAGGGCACCTTGCAAAGCAGCATCTCCGGTGGCGGCCGTTACGACGACCTCACCGGCGTGTTCGGTCTGAAGGGCATGAGCGGCGTGGGCATCAGCTTCGGCGCCGATCGCATCTACGATGTGCTGCTGGAGGCGGGCAAGTTCCCCGCGGAGCTCGGTGGCAGCACGAAATTGCTCTTCGCCAACTTCGGCGATGCGGAGGCGATGCACTGCCTGAAGCTCCTGCGGCAAGTGCGCGACGCGGGCATCGCCGCCGAGCTGTACCCCGACAAGGCCAAGATGGCGAAGCAGTTCAAGTACGCCGACGACAAGGGCATCCCCTACGTGGCCATCCTCGGCGAGAACGAGCTGAAGCAGGGCATCATCACCGTGAAGGACATGAAGAGCGGCGAGCAGAAGGCCGTGCGGCAGGAGGAGCTCGTCGGGCTGTTCGGGACCACCGACGCAACGTCCAAGTGATGAAGGTGTCGCGATCCGGACCTCCGTTCCACCGCGCATGGTGCGATCAGATGCTCGGCACCATCATCGCAGCGTTGATGCTGGGCTCCCTCATGCTCGGATGCGATGGTCCGGAGCCCGCTCAGGCCGTTGACACGGTGGTAAGCGCGACCCCGGAGCAAGTGCCGGCCGTGGAGGACTCCATACCCTCCGAAGCCGCCCAGGAGAAGGAGAGCGAGCATGAGCATGTCATCGGCGCGCTGGAGACCTACCGTTACTGGGCCGGCCAGGACCCCGAGGAGGACATGCAGGTGCTGAACGGGGAGTACTGGGCCTCGGCGCACTGGACCAAGGAGTACAGCCTTTATATGGAATTGAAGTTCCCGCGCGCCAAGGACTTCGTGATGGGCCGCAACTTCAAGCGCTTGGAGCACTGGCAGGAAATGCGTGGAGCCCCGGACTGGTTCGATCCACCGGAGAGCTACCAGGTATGGGAAGGGCAGTTGGGCTCACTCTACTACCTCCACCCGAAGAAGGGGCACATCTACATCTTCGAACGGCAGTTCTGATCATCGCAGGGAAACGTCAAGCGCGGAACGAACAGGAGACCATGAAAAGCCAACGCACCACCACCGGCATGCACGTCATCGGCACGGTCGGCATCAAGCTCGATGAGCTCGACGTCATCGTGTCCCAGCGCCGGCCCATCGCCCTCGCCAAGGACGCGGTGGCGGCCGTGAAGCGCAGCCACGCCTACCTCACCGACCGCCTGAAGAAGAGCGACGCGCCGATCTACGGCGTGAACACCGGCTTCGGTTCGTTGTACGACAGGTCCATCGCCAAGAAGGACCTGGCGCAGCTGCAGAAGAACCTGGTGATGAGCCATGCGTGCGGCAGCGGCGAACCTGTGCCGGCCGAGATCGTGCGGGCCATGCTGGTGCTGAAGGTCCAGAACATGGCCTTCGGGCACAGCGCCGTGGCGCTCGCCACCGTTCAGCGCTTCATCGACATGCACAACGCCGACGTGCTGCCTGTGGTGTACGAGCGCGGTTCGCTCGGCGCTTCGGGCGACCTGGCCCCGCTCGCGCACCTCAGCCTGCCGCTGCTCGGCCTGGGCGAGGTGGTGTGGAAGGGACAGCGCATGCCTTCCGCGAAGGCCCTGAAGGCGCTGGGCTGGAAGCCGCTGGAGCTGGGCCCGAA
>JBIJCH010000400.1:0-2687 GCA_044344815.1 Flavobacteriales bacterium
GAAGCGGCGGCCTTCGTAGATGATGGTCTCCCCAGGGCTTTCCTCCACCCCGGCGAACATGCTGCCGATCATCACGGTACCGGCGCCTGCGGCGAGCGCCTTCACGATGTCGCCGGTGTAACGGATGCCGCCGTCGGCGATCACGGGCACGCCGGAGCCCTCGATGGCCCGTGCGCAATCGAACACGGCGGTGAGCTGGGGCCCGCCCACGCCGGCGATCACGCGGGTGGTGCAGATGCTGCCGGGCCCGATGCCCACCTTCACCGCATCGGCGCCGGCGTCGACCAGGGCCTTGGCGGCCTCGGCCGTGGCGATGTTGCCCACCACCACCTGCAGCTCGGGGAAGGCGGCCTTCACCGCGCGGAGCATGTCCATCACGCCCTTGGTGTGGCCGTGGGCGGTATCGATCACCACCGCGTCCACGCCGGCCTCCACGAGCGCGCGGGCCCGGTCGATGGAATCGCCGGTGACGCCGATGGCGGCGGCCACGCGCAGGCGGCCCAGGTGGTCCTTGCAGGCGTGGGGGCGCTGCTTCAGCTTGATGATGTCCTTGTAGGTGATGAGCCCCACCAGGTGGCCCTTGCCGTCCACCACGGGCAGCTTCTCGATCTTGTGCTGCTGCAGGATCTCCTCGGCCTGGGCCATGGTGGTGTTCGGCGCGGCGGTGATCAGGTGCTCGCGCGTCATCACCTCGGCCACGGGCCTGGCCATGCGCTTCTCGAAGCGCAGGTCGCGGTTGGTGACGATGCCCACGAGCACGTTGGCGTCGTTCACCACCGGGATGCCGCCGATGCGGTTCTCGGCCATCAGCTTCAGGGCATCGCCCACCACGGCCTCCTCGCTCAGCTTCACCGGGTCGAGGATCATGCCGCTCTCGGACCGCTTCACGCGGCGCACCTCGTTGGCCTGCTCGGCGACCGACTGGTTCTTGTGGATCACGCCGATGCCGCCCTGCTGGGCGATGGCGATGGCGAGTTCGGCGCCCGTCACGGTGTCCATGGCCGCGCTCACGATGGGCACGTTCAGTTCGATGCCGCGCGAGAACCGGCTGCGGATGCTCACCTCGCGGGGCAGGACCTCGCTGTAGGCGGGCACGAGCAGCACATCGTCGTACGTGAGCCCTTCAGCGATGAACTTGTCGTTGGGGACGGCGCCGTTCGCGGATGCGTTGCGGTCGTTGCGCCTGACCGGGGATGCGGTAGCCTGCTGATCCATGCACAAAAGTACGGATCCGAGGCACTCCGATCACTCCTGCCCCCAGATGAAGGTGACGGTACCCCGGGTCTCCTGGCGCTGGCCCTCACCGTTCTGGTAGGCGCAGTAATAGGCATACACCCCCTGCGGCACCGGCTGCCCGTTGTAGTGACCGTCCCAAGCCTGCTGGGGGTCGGTGGTGGTCCAGAACGCCTGCCCCCAGCGGTTGAAGATGGTGAGCTCGTAGTTCCGCACGTCCACGTAGGCGATCACCGGCTTGAAGCTGTCGTTGTACCCCCCCGCGATGAAGGCGTTGGGGAACCACACCTGCTCGGGCTGGATGGCGCAGACCTCATTGCTCTCCGAGACCGCATCGATGCCGGAAGGGTTCCCCGCCTCCGTGGCCACTACCCGGTAACAGAACCGGCCGTTGGTGGTGTACAGGTCGATCACATTGTCGTCGAAGGTCCATTCCATGGGAGCGTTGGTGCCGACCAGGGCGAAGGGGCCGTCGGCGATGCTGCGGTACACCTCGAAGCCCGAGACGAAGCCGGCCCACCCATTGTAGCCGTTCCACGAGAGCCGGTTGATGCCATCGAGGCCGGCCTCGGCGCGCAGCAATATCGAGTTGCCCAGGTTGCTGTGCAGCACCTCATTGCCGCAGCTGTCATCCACCAGCACCCGGTACTGGTAGCTCCGCTCCCCGGTCTCCACGTCGAGGTCGTTGAACACGATCACGTTGGCGGCTCCGCCGGGCACGCTGGCCACCTGCTGCCAGGGCTGCCCGTTGGCGGAGCGCTCCAGCCGGTAGGTGCGTACCTCGGCGGTTGCGTCCACACTGTCCAGCACCTGGATGTGGTCCTCGGAGACCACCGTCACGGTGCGCAGGTAGTTCCACGCCGGCACGGGGGGATAATCGGCGTTGCGGCAGCGGCGGTTGCTCCAGGAGATGCGGTTGCCGCCGGCCTCCAGCGCCTTCACCCGGTAGCAATACACCAGGAACGGCTCCACGTCCGGGTGTAGGGCCGAGGTGGCGTTGCCGGGAAAGGTGCCGAGCAGGAAGGTGGCTCCTCCCAACGGCTCCACGTACACCTCGTAGGCCTGCACCGGCCAGCCCTGGTAGGGCGTCCATGAAACGGTGATGTTCCCGCCGCACTTGTCGTAGGCGGTGGTGACATGGATGGTGGTGTGCGGGGGAAGCGTGGCGCTGGTGTTGGGGCTGGGCGGCACCCCGGTGAAGCAGGTGTCGAAGGCGGCCACGGTGTAGGATTCGGGGCCTCCGTCGGCGTCGCTGCCCGTCCAGGTGTATTGGGTGTTGTTCTGGCCGAAGATGGTGTCGATGATGATGTTGTTGGGCGGGTCGACGTACACGATGATGTACCCGTCGGTATCGGCCTGCGGGCTGGGCGACCAGGCCACGAGCGTCTGGTTGGTGAGCGGGTCGACGGTGACGTTGGTGAGCACGGGGATCGAGGGTGGGGTCACGTCCTGGA
>JBIJCH010000142.1:0-5953 GCA_044344815.1 Flavobacteriales bacterium
GGACGTGCTGAGCTCGGAGTACTACTACCTGCTGCCCAACGACGTGGTGTACGTGCCCCTGCTGAAGGCGCGTTCGGGCAGGCTGAACGTGGAGATCGTGTCCATCTTCCTCACGGCCATCAGCGTGGCGGCCGTGGTGTACACCGTGATCCAGAACCAGAACAACAACTGATGAGCGGCACCGGGGCACAGGAGACCATCGACCTGCGCGCGATCCTGCGCAAGCTGGTGGCGAAATGGTGGTTGTTCGCCATCACCTGCGTGCTGGCCGTTGGCGCCGCGGTGGCCTACATCAAGACCACGCCGAAGCGCTACGCCGTGGAGGGCATCCTGCTCATGAGCGAGAAGAAGCGCAAGAGCTTCGGCGCCACGGACCAGGAGTTCCTCAAGGGCACCAGTTACCTGCGGCAGAGCGGCGAGCTCGACGACCAGATCAGCCTGCTCATGAGCTTCACCAACGTGCGGCGCACGGTGGGCCGCCTCGATCTGGGCGTTTCGTACTACGAGGAACGGAACTTCCTGCTCACCGAGCGCTACCCGAACAAGCCCTTCATCGTGCGGCCCGACTCCAGCCTCATGGTGCACGGCCTGCGCGTGGAGGTGGTGCCCGACACGGTGGCGCGCACCTACCATGTGAAGCTGAAGGCCAAGAACGCGCCACTGTACGACTTCAAGGCCAGGAAGCCCTCGGACGGATTCGTGCCGAAGCTCGAGATCGACCAGGAGGTGCGCATGGGCGAACCGTTCCGCAGTGATTTCCTCAGCTTCAGCATCGAGTTCCCGCAGGGCCATGTGTACGAGAAGGACGTGCGCTACTTCTTCAGGCTGAACACGCTCGACGGACTGGCGAACGACTTCCGCAACAAGACCAGCGCCATCCCACAGGGTGACGAGAGCAACATCGTGATCCTCACCACCGAGGGCGAGGTGGTGCAGAAGGAGAAGGACTATGTGAACATGCTGATGCGCACCTACATCGAGGAGGAACAGCGCAAGCAGAACGAGAAGGGCACGCGCACCATCGAGTTCATCGAGGCGCAGCTGGGGGAGAGCAGCGCGAAGCTATCGGCCGCCCAGCAGAGCCTCACTGCGGCGCAGGCCGGCGGCATGGTGGGCAGCACGGGCGACGCCTCGCAGAGCATCAGCAACGAGATGTACCGGCAGCAGGCGGAGGAGAGCCGCATCAAGGGCCAGTTGAGCAGCCTGCAGAGCCTCATCGGCGTGATGAGCGCCGAATCGAGCGGGACGCCCAACACCGTGGCGGCCTCGGGCGTGGACGCGCCCAGCCTCAACGCGGTGATCGAGCAGTACAACCGCGATGTCACCGAGCTGCGCACCCGCGAGCTGCAGGAGCGCATCGCCTCGGCGCCCACCATCGCCCTGCGGCGCAAGGTGCAGACCCAGCGCGAGCAGATCGTGCAGAGCGCCCAGGCGCTCGGGGTGCAGACCCAGCTGATGCTGAATGAGGTGCAGTCGCGCATCGGCCAGCTGCGCGGACAGCTCTACGCGCTGCCGGGCGCAACCGCACGGCTCAACATCGCCACGCAGAAGTACGAGCTCACCGAGGAGCTCAACAACTACCTGATGGAGAAGCTGTACGAGGCGCAGATCGCGGTGAACAGCGACCAGGTGGACAAGTACGTGGTGGATGATGCGCGCCAGGTGGGCGGGGCGGCCGTGTCGCCGAACAAGAAGCTGTTGCTGGGCGGTGCCCTCGCGGCCGGGCTGCTGGTGCCCATCCTGCTGATCCTGCTGCTCGACCTGTTCAACGACCGCATCGCCGACGTGGACGAGGTGAAGCGCCTCACCGGTCTGCCGGTGCTGGCCCAGATCCCCGGCAGCAAGCGCAAGCGCATCACCACCGAGGACCCGAAGAGCATGCTCGCCGAGAGCTTCCGTACGGCCCGGATCAACCTGCAGTACCTCAATCCCGACATGGACCGCCGCGTGGTGGGCTTCACCAGCAGCACCAGCGGAGAGGGCAAGACCTTCTGCGCGGTGAACCTCGCGGCGGTGATGGCGCTCAGCGGCAAGCGCACCCTGATCCTCGATGCCGACATGCGGCGCCCCCAGCTGGCCAAGGCCATGGAGCTGCCCGAGGGCGACGGGCTCAGCACCTACCTCATCGGTGAATGCCCGATGGAGGGGATCATCCGCCGCACCGACATCCCCGGCCTCGATGCCATCACCGCCGGGCCCATCCCGCCCAACCCGCTCGAGCTCATCGAGTCCGTGCGCATGTCCGAGCTGCTTCGCGTGCTGCGCGACCGCTACGACCACGTGGTGGTGGACGCCTCGCCCATGGGGCTCGTCAGCGAGTTCAAGGTGCTGGTGAAGCACCTGGACGTGACGCTGTACGTGGTTCGCCAGGGCTACACGCGCCGGGGCATGCTGCGCCCGCTCTCCGAGATCGTGCGCGAGGGCAAGCTGCGCAACGTGGACATCGTGCTCAACGATGTGAAAGCCGCCGAGGGCTACGGGTACTACACCTCCTGACCGGTGTCCCCGGCCATGCTGCGCTCCGAAGGGTTCAGGAAGTACCTGGCGAACACCTCGTGGATGTTCGTTGACCGCATGGTCCGCCTGGCGGCGGTGTTCATCACCGCGGTCTACATGGCACGGGTGCTGGGCGATCAGCTCTTCGGCCAGTTGAACTACGTGAGCGGCTTCGTGGGCCTCTTCACCATGCTGACGGTGATGGGCCTGGACGAGATCGTCGTCCGGGACCTGGTGCGCCATCCGGAGCGCCGCGATGAACTGCTCGGTTCAGCGGCCCTGCTCAAGCTGCTCGGGGCGCTGGTCCTTGCCATGCTGGTGTTCGTCGGCGCGCATGTCAACGGGATGGACCGGTACACGGTGCTGCTGGCCATGGTGATCGCCGGGGCGGAGGTGCTGAAGCCTTTCTCCGTGATCGAGTACCATTTCCTGGCCCGTGTGGAGGGCAGGCCGATGGCCATGGCGAACATCGCCCAGACCATCGCGAGCACCCTCTTCAAGCTGGTGCTGTGCGCGTTGGTGGCATCGCCTGGGCTGCGCACCTGGCTGGTGGAGCACGGGTGGGGGTTCGCCGATTCGGTGGCTCGCCGCCCACTGGAGTGGTTCGCCTGGGCCTACGTGGTGGATAACGTCGCCTTCGCCGTGGGTTTCTCCCTGGCGTACCGGAGGACGGGTCTCCCGCTGCGCGCATGGCGCGCCACGCGTCGCATGATGACGCATCTGCTCCAGCAATCCTGGCCGCTCATCATCTTCGGCATCGCTATCATCGTGCATGCCCGCATCGACCAGGTGATGATCTTCGAGGTGCTGAAGGAGCGCATCGGTGAGCAGGCCGCCTATGCCGAGGTCGGTCAGTACTCGGTGGCGCTGAAGATGATCGAGGCGCTCGGCTTCCTTCCCGTCATCGTGCAACGCTCGCTGGCGCCTGCCATCACGCGGGCCCGGGTGGAGGACATGGGCAAGTACCACGACCGCTTGTTGAACCTGTACCGGCTGATGTTCGTGCTCTTCCTGGTCACGGCCGTGCCCCTTTTCCTGCTGGCCGAACCGATGATCACGTTGTTGTATGGCGACACGTACAGCGAGGCGGGCGGCCTGCTGGCGCTCTTCGCCATCCGCCTGTTCTTCACCAACATGGGCGTGGCCAAGACCAGCTGGATCACCAACGAGAGCCTCTTCAAGTACTCGCTGCTCACCGCCGTGGTGGGGGCCGTGGTGAACATCGGCCTGAACTATTTCCTCATCCCCCCGTTCAAGGCCCATGGTGCCATCTGGTCCACCATCGTATCCTACATGGTCAGCATCTTCCTGCTCGACCTCGTGAGCCCGGGGACCCGCGCGAACCTTCGCCGGATGACCTTGGGCGTCGCGACCTTCTGGAAACTGAACAGTGTGCGATGATGGAGGTGAAGGTCCGGCATGACATGGTCCCGGTGCTCCCGGCGATGGGCCCCAACGGGACCTGTCCCGCCTGCGGTGATGCGCACCTGCTGCCCCTGGGTACCGTGTTCCCCGGCATGCATGTGCTGGGCCGTTACCGCTGCGGTGCCTGCGGCATCACCTTCCTGCGCGACCTGCCGGTGGGTCATGCGGTGTCCCATCCCGTCACCCTCGGTGCCGATGGCGCGCCGCTCGGCAGCGACCGCCCACCGGTGTGGCTGGTGGAGCCCCTGGTGGAGGCCTTCGCACGTCCCGCCGAAGGGGAGGTGCGCATCGAACGCCGCGTGTACCGCGAAGCCCGCCGTGTGGTGGTGCTCAACACCCTCGACTTCCTGTATGGGCACGTGCTGCTGAAGCTGTACAACGCCCTGCACTACATCGACCGCCATCCCGATCTGGGCCTGGTGGTGATCCTTCCGCGCATGTACGCGTGGCTCATCCCCGACGGGTGTGCCGAGGCGTGGATCGTGGACCTTGGTCTGGGCAGGCTCCAGGGCTGGTATCCCGCCATCGACCGCTTCGTGCAGGAGCGGATCGCCACGTACGACGAGGTGCATCTGGCCAGGGCGTACTCCCATCCGGATGTGAGCGGTCTCGACCTGGGCCGGTTCACCCGCGTGGCGCCCTTCCCCGTGGAGCGGTTCGACGAGCTGCCGCCCCATGTGACCTTCGTGGCCCGGCAGGACCGCCTGTGGTACCGCGGGCCGGTCTGGCGCTTCATGCACCGGGTGGTGCGCCGGCTGGGGCTGGCAGGCGTGCCGGGCCGCTTCTTCCCCGCCGACCAGGACCGCCTGATGCGCCGCACCATGGCCCTGCTGCGGCGGCAGGTGCCCGGCGTCACCTTCAGCGTGGTGGGCCTGGGCCGCGCGACGCGCTGGGGGGCGGGCGTGGAGGACCTGCGCACCCAGCGCATGGACACCGCCACCGAGACGGCCTGGTGCAGGGCCTATGCCCGCAGCCAGGTGACCGTGGGGGTGCACGGCAGCAACATGCTGCTGCCCACCGCCCTGTGTGCGGGTTGCGTGGAGATCATGCCGCGGGAACGGCTCGAGAACCTGGCGCAGGACATCTCGGTGCGCTACGCCGACCGCCTGCAGCTCTTCATGTACAGGTTCGTGGACGAGTACGCAGGCCCGCGTGACGTGGCGCGGCAGGTGGCGTCCATGTTCCGCGACCACCGGCATTACCGCCGCAACAACCTGGAGAACATCCTCTGAACGCGCCTCCCCATCCTCCAACGGACCATGGACCGCTCCGAGACCAACGAACTGCTCGACACCCCGGTGCTGCTGCTGGCGTTCAATCGTTACGAGCCCGCCCGGCGCGTGTTCGAAGCGGTGCGGAACGCCCGGCCCCGCCGGTTCTATTTCGCGTGCGATGGACCGCGCAACCCCGCTGAGGAGGAGGCCTGCGCACGTGTGCGCTCACTGGTCGAGCTCGTGGACTGGCCCTGCGAGGTGCGCACGCGCTTCCAGCCGGCCAACGTGGGATTGAAGCATGGCGTGAGCTCGGCCATCACCTGGTTCTTCGAGCAGGAGCCCGAGGGCATCGTGCTGGAGGACGACACGGTGCCCGTGCCGAGCTTCTTCCGCTATTGCCGCGAGCTGCTCGAGCGTTACCGGCATGATGACCGCGTATGGTGGGTGCTCGGCAACAACCTCATGGCCTCCACGCGACCGGTGGCGCGCCATTCCTACTACTGCTCCCAGCACGGCTACGGCGCCCCCTGGGGCTGGGCCAGCTGGCGGCGTTCGTGGATGAAGTACGATGTGGACATGAAGGAATGGCCGAAGGTGCGCGGTACCCCTGACTGGGATGCGTTCTTCCTGACGCCTGCGGAACGGTACGAGGCCAACCAGCTCTTCGAGGGCACGTGGAACGGGCACTTCCGCACCTGGGACTTCCAGATGGACTTCGCCCGCATCCTCCACCGGGGCATCACCATCATCCCGGAGCACAACCTCATCCGCAACATCGGGTTCGGCGGCGACGGCACCAACACGCTGAAGGATGACGA
>JBIJCH010000245.1:0-4384 GCA_044344815.1 Flavobacteriales bacterium
GGATGACGATCCCCGCAACGTGGACAACGTGAGCGAGATGCCGTTCCCGCTGGTGCACCCGCCTGAGCTCGTGGTGGACGTGGCCAGGGACAAGGCCTATTTCAACCGGTTCATCCGCACTCCGTTGCGGTCGCGCCTGAAGGGCTGGCTCAAGGGCCTGTTGTCGACGCGGTGATGTGCATCGACGGCGGGGCATGATGCCCGCCCGCGGCCGTTGGGGGCTATTATTGCCTGTCGTTCCAGCGACCCACCGGTGCAGATCGCCAAGCACAAGCTCGTCAACACCCTGTTCCTGCTGGGCTTCCCCTGCTACGGCCTGGGCAGCTACCTCTCGCTGAAGTCCAACTTCTCGGTGGGGCTCATGTTCGGCATCTCGCCGTTCCTGGCGATCCTGCTCTTCCACCTGGTGGACCTCCTGTACCGCGGGCGGGTGGTGGTGATGGTGAACCGGTACTTCTGGCTCGGCATGGCCTACCTCGCGGCGGTGGCCGCGGGCTACTGGGTCACCCTGCGCATCGGGTACGAGGGCCTCAACCCGGTGAACGTGACGACCCAGACGCTGGTGGTGCTGGTCCCGTTCCCGGCGGCGGTGGTGGTGCAGATCTACAACCGCGCCAACAGCGCCTTCAACTGGTCGAACATGGTGCTGGCGGGCATTGGCGGGCTCATGCTGATGAACGTGCTGGGCTATGCCGCGGGGTTCCGGTCGATGGGCCATGGCTTCGAGGGGCGCCTCAACCCCCCGTTCATCGGAGGCATCTACGATGGTGCCCACATGTACGCCGTGATCGCCCTCATGCTGCTCTTCCACCTGGGGGGCTTCATGCGGACCCCGATGCGCTCCGCGCTCCTGTTCGCCGCCTTCCTCGTGTGCCTCGCCCTGATCGCCAACGCGAACTCGCGGTTGTCCATCATGATCCTGCTCCTGCTCATGGTGCTCTTCATCACCAAGGCGATACGCGCGGTGAAGGGTCTCTTCGCGATCTCCCTGTTCACCATGCCGCTGCTCATGTCGTTCACGCTTCTGGTGTACAACGTGCTCTCGCTGCCCGTCTTCAGCGCGCTGCTGGGACGGGTGTCGAAGGAGGATGTGACCACCTTCAACGGGCGCACGTACCTGTGGGGGGCCGCGTGGGACTGGTTCGTGGATGACCGGCGCGGCCTGCTGTTCGGCAATGGCTTCATGGGGCAGGCGAACATCGGGCTGCTCGCGTTCATGAGCGAGCTGTGGGAGGGGGACTACCGCAACATCCACATGCACTCCACCTTCCTGGAGGTGCTGATCAGCCACGGGGTGTTCGCGCTCCTGCTCATGTACGTTCTGATGCACAGGGGCTACGTGCATTACCGGAGCGAGCACCTCGCGGGAACGGCCGAGGCCCCGCTTTTCGCGGCCATGGTGTACCTCCTGTTCATCTGGCAGATCGACCTCTTCTGCTACGGCACCACGATCGGGGCGCCGTTGTTGTTCGCGCTCTTCTCGGCCTTCTGCGTGCAGCAACGCTACATCACCAGGAGTCCGCTGCGGGGCCGCACCTCGGCCCTTGTATGAGCAACGGCGCCCACGCGGGGCGCCGTTCTCTCGGGGGGCTGCGGTCAGCGCACCACCACGCGGGCATGCCAGGGCGTCGCGCCCCCGGCCACCAGCACATAGGCACCCGGAGCGATGTCGCCGTTCAGCCTGATGCTGCGCTGGCCCGCCGCGAGGGTCACCTGCTGCACCATGCGGCCGCTGGCATCCATCAGCGCCAGCGTCGTGCCCGGTCCGGAGCCGCCCATCAGGCCGAGCTCGCCACCCTGCTCCACCGGATTGGGGAACACCGTGGCACCGGCAGCGCTTGCAACGGCCGCCTCGTCGATGCCCGTGGTGAGCCCGCAGAGCGCATCATCCTCGCGCACCAGCACCACCGAGGAATAGGCGGGGATGGTGATGGAGCCGCTGTGCAGCTGCCCGTCCACATCGCTCCAGCAGCCGGTGAGGGGCACGGTGGCGGACGTGGACAGTTCGTTGTAGAGCAGCACGTGGCGATCGTGGGGGTCGAGGGGTTGCACGTTCACCCGGTGCAGCTCGATGTTGTCGATCCAGTAGGTGCTCTCCTGGAAGTTGTTCATGAACGAGCAGAACCCCTGGTCGGTGATGCCGCTCTGGAAGAGCATGGTCACGTCGCGGCGCTCCGTGGTGAACGGGATGTTGCGACGCACCACCATCTGCGGACCGGTCATCTGCGTCTGCGTCTTGAAGCCCGCCTCGAGGGTGCCGATCATGTTGCTCACCAGGCTGAACTTGAGGCGGTACCATTCGCCGTTCTGCACGCCGGCCTGGGCGATGTTCGTCAGGAAGAAGCTGTCATAGCTGCTGTTGTTGTTGAAGACCACCTTCATGGCGCCATTGTCCAGCTGGGAGTAGCTGTGGGTCATCTGGCCCTGTGCCGGCCAGCCCTGCCAGCCACCGATGCCGTTGTCGAAGGCGCCGTTGGCCACCAGGTTGTTGCCCAGCACGGCGGTGACCTCGCTGGTCTCCAGGCGCAGGGGGCTGCGGCCGGAGGCCGCATCGTTCCCGGTGAGCGCCTGCCATTTCTCCAGGAACAGGTTGCGTTGCACACCACCCTGGGTGTTCACCTGCTGGATGCTCACCTCGTTGTACGGATTGAAGTAGTAGTTGCCGTTGAAGTCGCCGAAATCGACCCAGCTGTTCGCGTTGTAGCAGTGCATCTGCTTCATGCAGAGCTGGTCGGGTGCGAGGCAGTACATCACGTTGCCCGAGTAGATCGTGTTGTACACGGGCACGTGGAAGGGGGCGGTGGCACCCGGACCGCTGGGGTTCGAGAAGTCCGAGATGCTCATCTGGATGGTGTTGTTGAAGAACACGTTGTCCTTGATCTGGTTGCCGGTGCTCACCATCGTGTGGTCCACATGGATGCCCGCGCCCTCGCAGTTGGCCACGGTGTTGTTCTGCACCAGGGTGTTCTTCACCGAGAACATGCCGAAGTAGATGCCCATGCCGGCGTACCAGTATCCCACCGCGTTCGGCGCCGCGCTCTCCAGGTTGCCGTGGATGTCGAGGATGATGTTGTCGCGGATCACCACCCCGTCGGCGTTCTCCATGCCGATGCCGCAGCCGTCGTTCAGCAGGGCCAGGGCGTTCTGAACGAAGTTCCTCTCGACCATCGTGTTGCCGTACACACTGATGCCGATGTAGCCCACGGTGGTGAGGCGGTTGTTGCGTACCACGTTGTTCGTGCCCTGCACCCGCACGCCCATGTAGCCCCAGAACGACTCCCCGAGGCCGGGCTGCATGGCGATGTCGTTGAACGTGTTGTCGGTGATCTCGCTGTTGTCGTCCAGCATGTCGATCGCCGTGCGGTAGGTGCGGGAGAACGTGTTGTTGTGGTACTTGTTGGTCCCACCGTAGCTGAAGATGGCCATGCCGAGGTCCTCGAAGGTGCAGTAGCGCACCGTCACCCGGTCCGCATCGTCGAGCACGATGGCGCGCTCGGCCTGGTGCTTGAAGCGGATGTTCTCGAACACGAGGTTCTGGCGGAATGGATAGATCCACGCCGCGCGGTCCGTGTTGGAGGCCTCCACGGTGAGGGTATTGGGGTTCACATCGCCGGGCGCCCGGAAGTAGAGCCAGCCGCTTGAGGGGTCGTGGTACCACTCTCCAGGGGTGTCCAGCTCGCTCAGCTTGTTCTGCAGGAAGTACCCCCAATGGAGGGTGTCCAGGTTGTAGTAGATGTCGTTGAAGTCGATCCGCCCGGGAACGCTGGCGGTGATGGTGCTCACGTCGTAGCTCCAGTTGGTGGAGCGCACGACCACCTGGCCACCCACCCAGTAGCCGGAGGCCTGGGTGAGGGCGTTGTCGTTGATGCGCGCGCTGGTGCCGTTGTCGTTGCGCAACCAACCTGTGTTGGGGTAGCGCGCCAGGGTCATGAGCTGGCCGTTGCTGTAAAGACACTTCACCGCACCGGCGACCTGCACCTTCCAGATGGTGCCCTGGTGTACCACCCAGTTGCTGAGCGACTGGCTGCCGGATATCACCGGCAGGGCACCCGTGCCGTAGGCCCCGAAGAGGATCGGGGAGCTGGTGGTGCCGCTGGAACCGATGATGAGCGTGCCACGGTAGGTGCCGCCACGCTGGAAGAGCACCTGGTCGCCAGGCTGGAGCGTGTAGCTGAGCTGGTTCACCCGGGCGATCGTCTTCCAAGGCGCGGCCTGCGAAGTGCCCGCATTGGCGTCGTTGCCCGTGGGTGATACGTAGTACACCACGGCCTGTGCGCCGGTGGCGAGGACCAAGGCCGCGAAGGAGCTGAGGAGGGTGCGCTTGGTGTTCATGGTGGGTTCGGTTCTTGCGCGGCGAAAATCGAATGGTGATCGATCTTCCCCC
>JBIJCH010000401.1:0-2676 GCA_044344815.1 Flavobacteriales bacterium
TTTCCGCCGAGGTGCTGGCCAAGCTCCTGGCCGACACGAAGGCCCAGGCCCTTGAATTCACGCCCGTCATCCTCTCGCTGCCGGAGGGCGATGCCCACACCATGATGGTGCGTCCGGTGACGGTGAGCGGGGGTGTTGCCACCCCCATCCCCGGTGGCTACCGCTGGGTGGACACCGATCCCTGCCCGCCGCCCTGCGGACCACCGGACAACTACCTCGTGACCATGCGTTGAGGGCTGGACCCCTCCTCACGCCACCGCGTCGAACGGGAAGGTCCGCACATGCTCGTCCAGCGCGGTGTCGTCCAGCTCGCGCTTCAGCAGCACCACGTCCTTCACACCGATGTCCCCGGTGAAGGGGTGGGGTGCCAGCAGGGCCCACGCGGCCTCGAACTGCGCCGCCTTCAAGCCCGTGGCCACCGGCAGCAGGGGCCGTTCGTCCACGTCCACGCCCAGCTTCTTGATGCGCCGGTTGGCCCGCACATGGTCCGCGATGCGCTGCCGCACGGGGGCCACCGCGTCCTTCTCCTGCACATCGATGTAGATGGTGCGCCTGTCCTCGGTGTGGGCGAAGCCGGAGAGGTGCAGCCGGAAGGGCCTGTGGCCGCTGCCACCTCGCGCGATGGCCTCGCACAGCGCACCCTCGTAGTCGGGCGGCAGCTCCGCCTCCAGCAGGCTGATGCCGGGGATGCGGTAATAGCCCCCGAACACGCCGATCCTCTCCTTCAGCAGCTGCCGCCACTCCATCACACGCGCCAGCACGCCGCTGGCCGGGTCGATCACCAGCCGGTAATGGCAGGTGTACACCAGCGAATCGAAAAGCGTGAGGGCGTCGGGGGCTTGGCGGCGGGCCATGGTAACGCAAAGCAAGGCCTTGGGCGGTCTTCCTGCGGTGATCCCCGACAGGAACCGAGGAACAGGGGCCTGTGGGAAGCGCGAACGTAACCTGCCGCCCCCGGTCACCGTAGCAAGGCCGGGTCTTCTTGTTCAAGGGTTTTGGGTACACCGGTGGGGGCTTCGGCCCCCATCGGTGTTCTCGGCCGCACCCGGCCGATGGCCTTAATTTGCGGCCATGCGCTCCCTTACCGCGATCGCCGCCGTTGCGTTGCTCGCGCTGCCGGCCTCCGCCCAGCTCAAGACCCGCCTCGAGGCCCGTGTGAACGGGGTGGGAGGTGGCATGGTCTACCTGGCCAACTACTACGGCAACCGCCTGTTCTACGCCGACAGCGCCAGGGCCGATGCCCAGGGTAACCTGGTCTTCGCCAAGGCCGATGGTTACGCCCCGGGCCTCTATGCCCTGATGCTGCCCAATGGCCGCGTGGAGGTGGTGCTGAACGAACCGCTCGTGCGGCTGTCCACCGAGGCCTCCGACCCCAACGGCAGGCTGCAGGTGCTCGAGAGCCGCGAGAACACCCTGTACCACACGGACCGGAAGGCCGCCAACTGGGAACAGGCCAAGCTGCGAGCCATCGCCGACCAGAACCCCGGCACCCTCACCGGCATCATCTGCCGCCTGGACATGGAGGTGGAGGGCGAACAGGTGCGCCGGCCCGATGGCGCGCTCGACAGCGCGGCCACCTTCCGGAACATGCGGGCGCACGCCTGGGACGGCATCGACCTGAGCGATGAGCGCCTGCCCTATGTGCCGGGCTTCCAGAACCGGCTGGACGATGTGGTGGCGCGCTTCGTGCCCAAGGACGCCAACGCCGTGGTGGAGTTCCTCAACGGCATGATGGAGCGCACCAAGGGCTCCATGGCCATGCGCAAGTTCCTCGTGGGCTGGGCCACCACCAAGTACGCCGAGGAGGAGACCCAGGGCCTGGGTGCCGTGTACGTGCGCATGGCCGAGCGCTACGTGTGCACCGGCCCCGGCATCGTGCGCGATCCGGCCTGGACCCCCGCCGACCGCTGGGACAAGGTGTGCGCGAAGACGAGGGCCAAGGCCTCGCTGGTGATCGGGGCGCGCTCGAAGGACATCATCCTGCCCGATACCACGGCGAACAAGTGGGTGAGCATGCATGCCATGCCGCAGGAGACCATCATCCTGGCGTTCTGGGGTCCGCACTGCAGCCACTGCAAGCAGGCCATCCCGCTGCTGTACGAGCAGTACCGGAAGGAGTTCAAGGCCATGAACGTGGGCGTTTACGCCGTGGCCGAGGCCACCGACGAATCGCTGTTCACCGACTGGAAGGCCTTCTTGCGCGAGCACAAGCTCGACTGGGTGAACGTGGGTCTGGCCTGGCCGATGTACAAGGACCTCAAAGGCAACCGCGGCAAGTACGTGCCCAGCGTCACCAACGCCGAGAGCCTCAGCTACCCCACGGCCTGGGAGGTCACCGGCACACCCCGGTTCTATGTGCTCGACAAGGAGCGCCGCATCGTGGCGCGCCCGCAGAGCCTGAAGGAGCTGTTCGAGGTGGTGCGCGCGCAGAAGCGTTAAGGACATGGTGCGCAGGGGCCAACGCCACGGCACCTCATCAACGCCTGCTTCATGCGGCATGCGGACCCTTCGCGCAGCGCTGGTACTTCCATCCCTGGCCTTAGCGCTGCATGGCCAGGCGCAGTTCTGGGACACGGTGTACAGGATCCTGAACGGCGATACCAGCAAGGGTCCCGACCACGACACGGCCTTCGTGGTGAGTTACCGGAACGACCTTGTGTTGAGCCCGGTGATGTT
>JBIJCH010000046.1:0-10327 GCA_044344815.1 Flavobacteriales bacterium
GCCGAGGGCTTCGACCACATCGTGGACCTGCACCACAACCTGCGCACCTTCAAGGTGAAGCGGGCGTTGGGCGTACCGGCCACGAGCTTTCCGAAGCTCAACATCGAGAAGTGGCTGCTGGTGAACCTGCGGATCGACCGCATGCCGAAGCTGCACATCGTGGACCGCTATCTCAGCACGGTGGCGCACCTCGGCGTGAAGAACGACCGGCAGGGCCTGGAACTCTTCATACCCCGGGACCGGGAGGTGGACCTGGCCACGCTGCCCGAGCCTCATCGCGCGGGGTACGTGGCCCTGGCCATCGGTGCCGCGCATGCCACCAAGCGTCTGCCCCCGCACAAGCTGGTGGAGCTCGCGCAGCGCATCGAAGGCCCGCTGGTGATGATCGGCGGACCGGATGAGGTCGCCGTGGCCCGCACGATCGCCGATGCGGTGGGCGCTCGGGCCTTCAATGCAGCGGGCAAGTACGACCTGCTCGGTTCCGCCTCGCTGATCCGTCAGGCCCGCAGCGTGGTGGCGCACGACAGCGGGGCGATGCACGTGGCCTGCGCGTTCAACCGGCCCGTTGTGTGCGTGTGGGGCAACACGGTGCCCGCCTTCGGCATGGGACCCTACCAGCCGCGCAGCCCGCACCAAGCGCACAGCATGGAGGTGCCTGAACTCGACTGCCGGCCATGCAGCAAGCTCGGCTTCGAAAAATGCCCCAAGGGCCACTTCCACTGCATGGAGAAGCAGGACATCGGCCGCATCGCGGCGCTGGCCAATAACGACCGTTGAACCATGGGTTTCAGTCTTTCCTGGGTGGCCGTGGCCCCCGAAGTTGAACAGGTGCTCATCGAACGCCTTGGTCTGCAAGCGGGTGAGGAGACCTCCGGGATCGCCGAGTTCGATCTGAGCGCAGCACGCCTGCCCGGCTGGTATCTGCTGGTGGCCGACCATACGGATGCCCTGGTGGATGAGCAACTGCTGAAGGAGCTCTCGCGCCACGGCCGGGTGATCGCGGCCATGGTGGAGGAGCACGTGATGTTCTCCTCGGCCGAGGAATGGTCGAACGGCGAGCGCGTATGGGGCGCCATCCACCTACCGGATGCCGGGCTGTACCACATCGGTGTGGAAGGCGTGCTCCCTGCAGCCTACCCGGCCATCCATGAGCGCCACTTCGCCCAGCAGGAACAGGATGGAGGAAAGGATGCCGGCGTGGACCACATCATCGACATCCCCTTGGAACTGGCCGCCGTGATCACCGGTTACCGGCATGATCGGGAAGGCCCGACCTTCCAGGAGATGGACGCGGAGAACATGCCGTCCGGCGCGAAGCAGCGTCCCATTGATGGAGCGAGCTGCGACCGTGGGCTCGACAAGCGGGCATCCACATGGCACCAGCAACAGAACGCGTCAAAGCCCGGTCTCTTCGGCCGTCTGTTCGGAAAGGGTTGATCACATGAGCTGGGACATCTTCATCCAGGACCTTCCGCCGGTGCGCACCGCGAGCGAGATCCCCGAGGATTTCAGGCCGCGCCCGATCGGGGCGCTCGAGGAGCTCGCCCGCCGGATCCGCACGGTCTTCCCCATGGCCGATCCGCAGGACAACGACTGGTTCTTCGTGAAGGCCCCGGGCATGGACCTCAGCCTTCATCTGCACATGGAGAACGCGATGCAGGTGCGATACATCCTGGTGCACGTGCACGGGGGCGAGCACAGCGCCGCCGGCGTGGCGGCCCTGCTGCGCGAGCTGGGGCTGCGCGCGATGGACACCGCCACGGGCGACCTGTTCGACGCGGCCACGCTCGAGGACAGGCTCTAGCGGCCGCTGCGCAGCTCCCGAAAAGGCACGAAGGACCTCCGGCCATCGGAGGTCCTTCGCACGTGAGGTCGGCTGCATCAGGCGCCCGGGGGCGGCGCGGAAGGCGGAACAGGCGGCGGCACCACGTTGGCCACGGGCTTGGTGCTCTTCAGGTACATGAACATGGCGTGCACGTCCGCATCGGTGATGTTGCTGAAGTTCTGCCACGGCATGGGCGGAAGCAGCATGCGCCCCCCTTCCTGGCCCTTGTAGAGGCCCTGCTTCAGCGCACGCTTGAACTGCTCCTCGGTCCAGGTGCCGATGCCACTGTCGTCGCTGGTGAGGTTGGCGGCGAAGCTGGTGCCCCACGGGCCCACAGCGGCCGTGAGGTCCATCGAAATCAGCGCCCAGCCGGCGTTGTCCTTCGGCAGCGGGGGCAGCTGCGTGCCGGCCGGGTGGCCGCTCAGCAGGCGGTCGGGGTCGGGGTAGGGACCCTGAGGACCCATGAGCTTCGGGCTGTGGCAGTCGTGGCAACCCATGATCTCCACGAGGTACTTGCCGCGCTCGACCACCTCGGCCTGCGTGGGCTCCGTGGGTGCTGCGGGCGCCATCTCAGGGGCAGGTGCGGGGTTGGAACAGGCGGCGACGAGGGCCACGAGCGTCGCGGCGGCCAACCATGAACGAGTGTTCTTCATCGGTCCGGTGGGTGCTGGTGAACGATGAATGTACGGAACGGGGAACCACGCGTTCCTCCGCACCGCTGCACATGGGACGCACGGCCCCACCCGGATGTTACCCGAAGAGCGCTTTCAGTTCCGTGGCCTCGTCCGGCTTCATCTTGCCGCTGAGGATCAGCCGCAGCTGGCGGCGGCGCAGCGCCCCATCGTACCGCTTGCGCTCCTCGTCGGTGGTGGGCACGGCCTCGGGCACCTTCATCGGTCTCCCCGCGTTGTCCACTGCCACGAAGGTGTAGATGGCGCTGTTGCAGGGCACCTTCTCCCCGGTCTGCTGGTCCTCCACGAACACATCGGCCCAGATCTCCATGCTGGTGCCGAATGCCCGGCTCACATGGCTCTGGATCGTGACGAAGTCGCCCAGCTTGATCGGCCGGTCGAAACCGACGTGGTTCACGGCCACGGTCACCACCACGCGCTTGCTGTGCCGGTGCGCGCTGATGGCGCAGTTGATGTCGAGCCACTGCAGCAGCCGGCCGCCGAACAGGTTGCCCAGGGTGTTGGTGTCGTTGGGCAGCACCACGTGGGTGGACACGGCGTAACTGTCGCTGACGGGGCGTGAGGCGGTGATGGACATGGCGGTGTTTCGATCGGCGGCCACGAAGGTAGGCCGCTAACTTGCGGCCTGGCCCGCACAAGCAGCGGCGCATCCACCATGGATCCCTCCTGGTACCCCATCGTCAAGGCCCTGCACATCATCTTCATGGTGACCTTCTTCGCGGGAACCTTCTACATCGTGCGCTTGTTCATCTACCATCAGGAGGCCCTATGGAAGCCCGAGCCCGCACGCACGATCCTCGTGGAGCAGTTCACCATCATGGAACGGAGGCTGTGGTACTTCATCACATGGCCGTCGGTGGTGCTGATGACCCTGTTCGGGCTGATGCTGCTGTGGATGAACCCGGGGCTCCTCAAGCAGCCGTGGATGCACGCCAAGCTCGGCGTCATCGCCCTGCTCCTCACCTACCACGGCATCACGCACCGCCTGTTCCTGCGCATCCAGCGCAACCTGCTGCGTTGGGGCTCCATGCGTCTGCGCCTGTGGAACGAAGGGCCCACGCTGGTGCTCTTCGCCGTGGTGTTCCTGGTGGTGTTCAAGGACCTGGAATGGTACTACGGCGCGCTCGGTCTGCTCGTGCTGGGCGCCCTGATCGCCGCGGGCATCCTTCAATACCGGCGCAGGCGCCAGCGCGGCCATGCTGAGATCGGGGCAACGCGCGCCTGACCTGGTGCTCACCGACGCCGCCGGCCGCCGCTTCCGGCTCGCCGACCTGCGCGGCCTGAAGCATGCGGTGCTCTTCTTCTACCCCAAGGACAACACGCTGGTGTGCACGCGCGAGGCCTGCGCCTTCCGCGACCGGTACGAGGAGTTCATCGCCGCCGGCGCGGTGGTGGTGGGCATCAGCGATGATGATGCGGCCTCGCACGAGCGCTTCGCCACCCGCTGGGACCTGCCCTACCCCCTGCTCTGCGACCCGCAGGGCCGTGCGCGGAAGGCGTTCGGCGTGAAGGACCTGCTCGGGCTGCTGAAAGGGCGCGAGACCTTCGTGGTGGACCGCGACGGCATCGTGCGCCTGGTGGTGCGCGACAGGCTCAACGCCCAGGCGCATGTGGACCGGGCGCTGGAATGGCTGCAGGCTCAGCGCAGGTCGTAGAGCAGCACCCGTCCATCATCCGTGCCGGTGATGAACAGGCCGCCGGCGAAGAGGCACGGCGCGCGATGGTGCTGGTCCTTGTTCTCCGCGTACGCCAGCCGCTGCACCTCGGTGCCCGTACCGTCCACGAAGCTCACCGCACCGTTGCGGTCGGCCTTGGCCTTGATGCCGTCGTGCGAGGCCTCCTGCTGCTGGTAGAAGCGGTCGAAGGGGGAGTTGCCCATGGCCAGGCCCATCGCCTTGAGCGCGCGCGGATCGGGAACCCAGCGGTGGTTGTACAGGTCGGGGTCGCGCTTGCCCGTCTTCACATCGTAAATCCACCGCTTGCCGGTGAAGCCGATGAGCACGACGTACTCCCCGTTCTCATTGAAGGCCACGTGGTACACGGTGGTGCTCTTGTCCTCCTCGAAGGGGAACGCGTACACCCGTCGCCCCCCCTCCAGGTCGTAGAGGTAGGCACCCTTGCTGGTGCCCACCAGCACGCGGTCGCCCTTGGGCGCCAGCGCCACGCAGGTCACCTCCACCTTGTCCACCTTGATCACCTGGCGGGGTGGTTCCAGCACGGGCTGGGCGGTGGCATGCAGGGCGAGGGCCGCGGCGGCGGCGGTAAGAAGGATGCGGTTCAGCATGGTTCAGGAGATGAGGCCGCGCTGCTCCAAGAGCCATGCCAGGGCGGAAACCTGGTCGGGGAACAGCTGGATCGGCCGCTTCGGCTTGTTCACGCGCACGAAGGCGTTGGCCGACATCTGGTGGCCGAAGTCGCGCACGATGATCGCGTCGGCGGCGAAGTGGTGGTTGCTCTCCTCCCCGGACGCGAAGGCACGCGCCTCGTTCGTGAGGGCCGCCTTCTCCCCGAAGCTCACCATCAGCAAGGCCTTGCGGCCCTGCCGACCCCCGGAGATGGTGTCGAACATGGTGCGCAGGTCATCCACGGTGCCCGTCATGCCGCCCTTGAAGTGGGCGTGCACCACATCCGCATCAAGGAAGGTGAGCAGGCAGGCGCGCAGGTCGATGGTGCGGGCAGCGGTCATGGGAAGGGCGTCAAATGTATGCGCCCCGCGAGGGCCGGTCCATGCGGTACGTCACTTCACCAGGAGCCAGGCCTCGGGCGCTTCGCCACCGCGCGCGGCGGCCAGGGCCTCCAGCGCCATCCCACGGTCGGGATAGCTGCCCAGCGCCACGCGGTACAGGCCGCCCTTGCGGTCCACCAGCACGGGAATGAACCCCTTGGCGCGCAGCATGCTCATGTAGCCCTCGGCGTTCTCCTGCACGCTGAAGCAGCCGCCGATCACGTGGAAGCGGTAGCTCTCGGTGCGCACGGCCACGGCGGTGCTGTCCGGGGCGGCCGTGGGCGCGGGCGGTGCGCCCAGGTACACCAGCAGCGCGAGCGTGTCCTCACCCGGCAGGGCGATGCGCACCACGCCATGGCCGGTGTCGGGCAGCAGCAACGGTGCATCGGCGGGCTCCACCGGGGCCGTTGGCAGCTCGCGCGGCACGTAGGCCAGGGGCTCCTGAGGGCCGAAGGGACCCAGGCCGCTCCACTGGGCACCGGTCATCCCCGAGCGCATCAGCACGTAGGCGCCACCGGCGAACACGATGGCCGAGATGGCCGCGGCGGCCCATGCGATGGCGGGGCGGCGCGTGCCGTTCCCCTCCGCGGCCGCGGGCACCAGGGTGCGCACCACCGGTGCGGGCTCGGCGGCACGGCGCATCACCGGCACGGCGGGCACGGGCCGCAGCCCGTACGCGTCCTTCAGGTGGTTCACATGGCGGTCGGGGTCGAATTGCAGGTTGCGCTCGGTGTCCAGGAAGAAGGTGCCCAACAGGGGCAGCTCCAGGCGGCCATCGCGCTCCAGGCGGCCGCGCCAGCCATCGACCACCTGGGTGATGCGCTGCTTCGCAGGCTCGTGGCCCAGACCCTCCCGGCGCGCCAACTCATCAGCGAGCAGCCCGTCGGACCGGAGCAGGTTCCGGTTGAAGCTGAGGTCCTTGCCCGGAGGATGCAGCAGCCGCTGGCGCACATCGAGGCGCGCGCTGCGGTAGTGCGTGAGGAAGCCCCCGAAGCCCGGCACGATCACACAGTCGTGGGCGTACAGCAGGTCGTTGATGACGCGTTCGAGGGCCATGGGAACGGGGTCGAAAGTACGGAGCGCGCCCGAGCCGGTCAGGCCCCTACGCGCCGGCGCGCCTCCGCCAGGTCGGCCGGGGTGTCCACACAGAACGAGGGATGGTCCGTCAGGCCGATGCGCACCTTGTGGCCGTGCTCCAGCCAGCGCAGCTGCTCCAGCGCCTCGGCCTTCTCCAGGGAGGAGGGCGGCAGCTGCACGATGGCGGCCAGGGCCTCGGCGGTGTAGGAATACAGGCCAACGTGCTTCAGGAAGCGGAAACGCGCATGGCGGGGCCCCGTGCCCGCATCGCGCAGGAAGGGGATCGCCGCCCGGCTGAAGTACAGCGCGTCCATGTGCACGTCGGTGGTGATGAGCACCTCGCCGGCATCGTCCAGGTCGCGGTCGTCGGTGACCACCTGCGCCAGCGTGGCGATGCCGCCGGGCGCACCGCGCAGGGCCGCGCACACCTCCTCGATCTGCGCCGGCTCGATGAAGGGCTCGTCGCCCTGGATGTTCACCACCGCATCGAAGCGCTCGCGGCCCATGCGCTCCAGGGCCTCGTAACAGCGGTCGGTGCCGCTGGGGTGCTCGGGCGAGGTCATCACCACCTCCCCGCCGAAGCCTCGCACGTGGCCGGCCACGCGTTCGTCGTCGGTGGCCACCACCACCGCGGCAAGCCCGGTGCAGCGCCGCGCCTGTTCCACCACCCGCTGCACCATGCTCCTCCCGCCGATGTCCACCAGCGGCTTGCCGGGGAGGCGGGTGCTGGCGTAGCGGGCGGGGATGATGCCGAGGATGCGCATGGTGGTGTGATGTTCCGGCCGCGAAGTAAGGCCGCCGGCGGGATCAGGGAGCGTAGGTGAGCATCACCTGGAAGCTCCGCGGCGCTTCGATGGACAAGGGACGGATGGCGTACACCTCGTTGGTGAGGTTGTTCACCAGGAAGGACACGCGCACCGCGGTGGTCAGGTCGAAGCCGAGGCGCGCGTCCACCAGCCAATCGCCGGTGGTGTGGTCCGCCATCCACTGGGTGACGCCCGTGGGCACCAGGATGGGCTCGTCGATGAAGAGGAAGGCCTCGTCGATGTTGCGCACATGGCTGTTGTAGCGCACGCTGAGGCCGGGGGCGAAGCGGCCCAGCTGCACCTGCACGTCGCTGCGGAACAGGTCCTGCACGCGGAACTTCAGGATGTTGTCCGTGGGATCGGAGCTGGTGCTGGTGTACGTGGCGGATGGCCAGAAGGAGCCGGGCACCTCATTGGTGGCGTACACCAGGTCGGGCGTGGTGCTCACGGGCTTCGTATGCGTCCAGCCGAGCAGCACGGTCACCTCGGCGCGGCCCACATTGCCCTTCCCGGCCAGCTCCAGTTCGTATCCGGTGACCAGCGCGCCGCCTGTGTTCAGGCTCTTGAAGCCCAGCCCCAGGAAGTTGGCGAAGCCCTGGTTCGGCGCCCACTGCCCGAAGGTGAACTCGATGAAGTCCTCGAACTCCTGCCGGAACACCACCGCGTCCACGTAGCCCATCAAGCGGCCCAGCTTGAAGCCCTGCTTGATGCCGCCCTCCACGTTCCAGCTGCGCTCGGGCCGCAGATCGGGGTTGGGGTAGATGTTGAGCTTGCCCACGCTGGTGCGGATGTACCGCTCGCCGATGGTGGGGAAGCGGAAGCCCTCGCCGTAGCTGGCCCGCAGGAAGGTGCCTTGGAACAGCTGGTAGGTGGCGCCCGCCCGGAACACGGGCACCGACTGCTCGTCATCGTTCACGGTGAAGCGCTCGTACCGCACGCCGGCGCTCAGGTTCAGCTTCTCGCGCAGCAGCTTCTTGTCCAGCTGCAGGTAGGCCGCCGTGTTGGTGGCGGTGTTCTCCCCGTCGCCATCGGGGTCACCACTGTAGAGCTCGGCACTGCTCAGGGTGCGCTGGCCCACCACGCCGGCGGTCACCACCAGCGGACCCCACAGGTCCGCGCGCTGCTGCACCTGGTACTCCCCGTACAGCAGGTGGCTGCTGTTGCTCTGCTCGTTGTCGTTGTCGAACTGCTGGCGGTAGTAGCGCCCCTTGAGCGTGTGGCGCATGCCGCCGGGTGCGTGGTACGTGACGTATGGGTCCAGGTAGTACTGGGTGCCGAGGGTGCGGGTGGTGGTGCCCGGCTCGGGCCGGAACAGGCCCTGGTCCAGGTCGTCCCACAGCAGCACACTGCTGCTGCGGCTCTTCATGGCGTTGGCGTTCAGGCCGTAGCTCAGGCCCTTCACCTTCGCGTTGCGCCAGCGGGTGCCCACGTTGAAGCGGATGCGGTTCTCGTAGCCGCCCGGACCGATCCTGTTGGGGTCGGCGACGAGGCTGTCGGGCGGCACGCGCTCGGGCCCCACGAAGCCCTGGTCGGCGAAAGCGTTGCCCCCGAGCACCAGGTCGAAGTTCCCGAACTGCTGGCTGTGGAAGAAGTTGGCCCCGGTGAAGAGCGGGCTGTTCTCGCCCCACCACTTGGCCGGTGCATGGCCGGGGGCGTCGTACATGCCCGCGAACACGTTCACGCGGGTGCGCGGCTCGGCGCGCGGGTAGGCCGTGCGGATGTTGATGACCCCGCTGAGCGCCGCGCTTCCGTACAGCACGCTGCTCGCCCCCTTGATCACCTCCACCTGCTCCAGGTTCTCGATCGGCAGGAAGGTCCAGCTCGGCCTTCCGATGTCGCCGCTCAGGATCGGCAGGTCGTCCACCAGCATCATCACGCGGCTGCCCGCGCCGTAGCTGAAGCCGCTGCCCGCTCGGATCTGCGGGTCGTTGTCCACCACCACCACGCCGGGCACCTGGTCGATCACCGTCTCCAGGCTCTGGGTGTTCTTGTTGCGCACCAGCTCGGGCCGCAGGATGCTCAGGCTCTGCGTCACCTCACCCACCCGCTGCTCGAACTTGCCGGCCGTCACCACCATGGCGTCCAGCTGGTTCTCCGAGGCCTGCAGCCGCACATCATTGGTGACCGGATGCGCTTCGGGCAGGTCCAGTCGGACCGTGCGGGTCTGGTAGCCGACATAGGCATAGGTGACCACGACCGGACCGATGGGCACCCGCACCGCGTACCGGCCGTCCACATCGGTGGAGGTGGCGGTGCCGGGAACGCACACCACGCTCACCCCCACCAACGGCTCCTGCGTCAGCGAATCGGTCACGATGCCCTGCAGCAGCACGTCCTGCGCATGCACGTGCGCGGTCAACAAGGCGAAAAGTCCAAAAAGCAGGGATCTCATGCGGCGGATATCTTGGGGCGGAGGGCTTGACGCGAAAAGTAGCGAAAGCCGAGTACCACGCATGGCCACCGACCAGCAGCTCATCCACCGCATCGCGCTCAGCCTGCTCAAGGGCATCGGGCCGGTGAACGCACGCAACCTCGTCGCCTATTGCGGCGGGGTGGACGCGCTCTTCACCGACACCAAGGTGCGGCGGTCGCTGGAGAAGGTGCCCGGCATCGGCCCCACGCTCGCGGCGTCCATCCTCGACACCAGCGTGCTCAAGGCCGCCGAGAAGCAACTGGCGTACGCGCGAAAGCACGGCATCCGCCTGCTCTTCTACCTCGACGCCGACTACCCGAAGCGGTTGAAGCTGTGCGACGATGCGCCCGTGCTGCTGCACGTGAAGGGCAACGCCGACCTCGATGTGGAACGCGCGGTGGCCATCGTGGGCACGCGCACCCCCACCACGCACGGCAAGCGGTTCACCGAGGACCTGGTGGAAGCGCTTGCGGCGAGCGGTGCGCTGGTGGTGAGCGGGCTGGCCTACGGCGTGGACATCATCGCGCACCGCACTGCGTTGAAGGCCGGGCTCCGCACCGTGGGCTGCGTGGCGCACGGTCTGGACCGCCTGTACCCCGGCGAGCATGCCGGCACCGCGAAGGAGATGCTGGAGCGGGGCGCCCTGGTGAGCGAACTGCCCAGCGGCAGCACCTTCGTGCCCGGCAACTTCCCCGCCCGCAACCGCGTGATCGCGGGCCTCAGCGACTGCACCGTGGTGATCGAGAGCGGCCTCAAGGGCGGCAGCCTCATCACCGCCGACATCGCCAA
>JBIJCH010000402.1:0-2658 GCA_044344815.1 Flavobacteriales bacterium
CGGGGCATCAGCGGCACCTCCTCGCCGAACCAGACGATGTGGGGGCGAAGCTGGGAACCCAGCGGGCACAGGTCGCCCAGGCCCAGATGGGCGCCGGGGAGGTCCACCACGAGGGCGGGGTCGCGTGTGCTGCGGGCCTTACGGATCTCCCCGTGCAGGTGAAGGACCCTGCTGCTGCCGGCCCGTTCGTGCAGGTCGTCGATGTTCTGCGTCACCACATCCACGGTGAAGTTGTCCTCGAGGGCGGCGATGGCCTCGTGGGCCGCATTGGGCCTGGCGTTGAGCACCTGCGTGCGGCGCAGGTCGTAGAAGTGCAGCACCAGCGCGGGGTCGCGCCCGAAGGCCTGGGGCGTGGCCACGTCCTCGATGCGGTACTGCTCCCAGAGCCCATCGCTGTCGCGGAAGGTGCGTATGCCGCTCTCGGCGCTCACACCGGCACCGGAGAGGATGACGAGGCGGGGTCGTTCCATTGGAAATAAGGGCTGTCGCGATCATACAGCCTTTTTTATCTTGCGGGCCCTTCTCAAATCCCTACCGCATAGCCCATTCTCTACCCGCCCTCCCGACGACCTGAACGGAGGGGCCCATGATGATCGAAAGTCTGCGCGGTGAGCTCATTGAGAAGGCGCCGGACCATGCCGTGGTGGAATGCCACGGTGTGGGCTACCTCGTGCACATCTCAGCGAACACCTTCGGCGACCTGCCGGAGCGTGGTCCATGCCGCCTGCTCGTGCATTACGCCGTGAGCGTGGATGTGCGCAGCGGCTCGAGCGAGCACCGGATCTTCGGGTTCGCGCAGGCCGAGGAGCGACACCTGTTCCGGCGGCTGATCGAGGTGCAGGGCGTGAGCGCCACCATCGGCATGGCCATCCTGGGGGGCCTGCGGCCCGACCAGCTGCGGATGGCCGTGCTGAACGGCGATGAAGGGGCGTTGAAGCGCATCAAGGGCATCGGCCCCAAGCTGGCGCAGCGCATCGTGACCGAGCTCGGCGGCAAGCTGGCCGGCGAGCCCCTGGAGCGCTCGCTGGCCACCGGCGCCGTGGGCAATAGCTTGAAGGCCGAGGCGTTATCGGCACTGGTCTCACTCGGCCTCGACCGGGTGAAGGCCGAGAGGACATTGCAAGGGATCCTCAACGAACGCAAGGCGGAACCACCGGCCCTGGAAGAACTCATCCGATTGACGCTGAAGAACCTGTGAGGAAGGCCATAGCGCGAACGGCGACGGAGGAATCCGCAAGGGGTGTATTGGGCCTGGCCCTGCGCCTTGTGGTGTTCGTGCTCGTGGCCCTCGTACTGGATGTGAACACCGCCGACGGCGCCTTGTTCGACGGGCTCTACCTGCAGCAGGTGGATTCCCCCCTGATCGATCTCCAGTACCCCATCATCGATCCGCCCGCCCAGGGCAACCAGTCGACCGGCACGATAGACCTGGGCGATCCGGGCAACATCCAGAACAACGTGGTGTACGACCCCGCCACGGGCCAGTACATCCTGCAGAGCACGGTGGGCGATGAGGGCTTCGATTACCGCCCGCCGATGAGCATGTCGTTGGAGGAGTACCTCAACTACGACATGGAGAAGAGCATGAAGACCTACTGGCTCGACAAGAAGGAGCAGGACAGCGAGCGGGCCACCAAGGGCATGGCACCCACCTTCAAGGTGCGCAGCAAGGCCTTCGACCGGATCTTCGGCGGGGACCAGATCGAGATCAGGCCGAACGGTTCGGCGGAGGTGACCTTCGGACTGAACATCAGCAAGACGGAGAATCCGCGGATCCCCATCGAGCAGCGCAAGATCACCACCTTCAACTTCGACCAGCGCATCCAGCTGAACCTGGTGGGGAACATCGGGGAGAAGCTCAAGATCAACACCAACTACAACACCGAGGCCACCTTCGACTTCGAGAACCAGGTGAAGCTCGACTACACCGGCGACGAGGACGAGATCATCCAGAAGCTCGAGGCGGGCAACGTGAGCCTGCCGCTGCAGAGCCAGCTGATCCAGGGCAGCCAGGCCCTCTTCGGCCTGAAGACCCAGCTGCGCTTCGGCCGCCTCACCACCACCGCCATCTTCAGCCAGGAGAAGGGGCAGCGGCGCAACGTGCAGACCCAGGGCGGTGCGCAGACCACCAACTTCAACATCAAGGCCGACGAGTACGAGGCCAACAAGTACTACTTCCTCAGCCACTACTTCCGCGACCAGTACGAGAACGCCATGGCCACCCTGCCCACCGTGAACAGCGGGGTGCAGATCACGCGCATCGAGGTGTGGGTGACCAACATGCGGTTCGACTTCGAGCAGAACCGCAACATCGTGGCCTTCACCGACCTGGGCGAGAACGCCGATGCGGCGGCCATCGCCGCCAACAAGGTGAGCGGTGACATCACGCTGGTGGACGGCGCGGGCGTGGTGCCCGGCAACGGCGCCAACAACCTGTACGCGGTGATGAACGCCAATGCGCAGGTGCGCGGCTTCACCGGCGCCACCGCCGCCCTGCAGGCCGCCGGGTTCGTGGCCGCCCGGCATTACGAGAAGCTCGAGAGCGCCCGCCTGCTCCAGCCCAACGAGTACACCCTGAACCAGCGCCTCGGCTTCATCGGGCTGAACCAGAACCTGAACAACGACGAGGTGCTCGCGGTGGCCTACCAGTACACCCTG
>JBIJCH010000403.1:0-2657 GCA_044344815.1 Flavobacteriales bacterium
TTCTACGGCCTGGCCCTGCTGAACGCTTCGAAGTACACGCTCGACGAGATCCGCTGGCTCGGCCTCAGCGAGGTGGTGCTCGGGCTGCTCGGCACGGCCTGGGTGGGCGCCGGCCTGCTGTTCTGGGCGCTGGGCTTCGGTGTGCTCCACATCCTTTACGGCGGGCTCATGTGGTACCGGCACGAATCCGCTGGAAGCGACGCCCCATGATCGACGGGCTCAATAAGGCGTTCGAGAGCCGCGTTCGGCTGGGCATCATGGCGGTGCTAGTGGTGAACGACTGGGTGGACCATGCCGTGCTGAAGGACCTGCTGAACGTGACCGACGGCAACCTCGCGAGCCACCTGGCCGCGCTGGAGGGCGTGAAGTACGTGCAGGTGCGCAAGCGCTTCGTGGGCAAGCGGCCCAACACCAGCTACAAGGCCACCCCCGCCGGCGCGAAGGCGTTCCGCGCGCACCTGGACGCCATCGACCAATTGCTGAACAAGGACCTCCGCCAATGACCGACCGCACCCGCCTCTCCGCCGACATCCGCACCGCGCTTGCCGTGGTGCTCCTGGCCATCCTGTTCGACCGCCTGTTCTGGGATCAGGAGATCGGGCTGAACCTGTCGCTCTTCGCCCTGGCGGCCATGGGCGCTTCGCTGGTTCTCCGGCGCACCGCATCAGTGCCCGCGCGCTGCGCACTGGGCGGCCTGCTGGTGAGCGCGGCCATGCTGGTGGTGCACGGGAGCATCGTCGCTGCGGTGGGCACGCTCGCCTGCCTGGCGGTGAGCGCGGTGCTCCTGCTCGAGCCCCGGCAGCGGAACCTGCCGGTGGCGCTCATCGGCGCCTTCCTCAACGGGGTCTTCGCGCCGTTGGGTGTGGCCGGCCTGTTGAACGACGGGCTGAAGCAGGTGCCGGCCACGCGCTCCGGCTGGCGGTGGACACGCCTCGCCTTCGTGCCCGTGCTCGTGGGAGCGCTCTACTTCCTCATCTACCGCGCCGCCAACCCGCGCTTCGAGGCGATGACCGCCGGGTTCCTGGACGGCCTGTTCGACCTGCTCGGCGACCTCTTCGCGGAGCTCTTCACACCGCACGTGTTCTTCCTGGGCTTCGGCCTGCTGGTGAGCGCCGCCCTCGTGCACCGCTTCGCCCCGCACCTCTTCGCCGGTCCGGATTGGCCGCTGAACGGGTCGCTCGTGCGCGAACGCCGCAAGCGCCCGCACTGGCTGCCGCCGCTGCCCATGGGCGCGCTGGACCGTGAGCGGCGCATGGGCGTCCTGTTGCTGGTGCTCGTGAACGCGCTGCTGCTCGTGGTGAACACCATCGACATCTCCTGGGTGTGGTTCGGGTTCACCGTGGAGGAGGGCTTCAGCCTGAAGCAGTTCGTGCACGAGGGCACCTGGCTGCTCATCCTCAGCATCCTGCTCAGCATCGCCATCCTGCTGCACCTCTTCCGCGGCAACCTGAACTTCCATCCGGACGCACGGCCGCTGCGCCTGCTGGCCGCCGCCTGGATCGCGCAGAACTTCATCCTCGGCATCTCGGTCTTCCTCCGGAACTACCATTACATCCAGTTCCACGGGCTCGCCTACAAGCGCATCGGCGTGATCGTGTTCCTGGCGCTGGTGCTGGTGGGCCTCGTGACGCTGTACCTGAAGGTGCGTGAGCGCCGCACGCTGATCCACCTGCTGCGGGTGAACGGATGGGCGGCCTTCGTGGCGCTGGTGGGCCTCACCACGGTGAACTGGGACGGCGTGATCGTGCGGTACAACCTCGGGCACTGGAACCAGGGCGAGATCGACGTGGACAACTACCTCGCCATGAGCGACAAGGTGCTGCCGCTGTTGTACGATGAGCTGCCCAAGGTGGAGGCCCAGATGGCGAAGCACCGGCAGAACCGTGTGCGTTGGGTGGAGCACCTGGAACCCTGGGCGTTCCGGAACGAGCTCGACCGCAAGCGGGACCGCTTCCTGGAGCGCTACAGCACGCAGGACTGGCGCAGCTGGACCCTCGCCGATCAGCGGACCCACGAGGCGTTGCGGTCGCGCGGCCTCGCCTCGGCCTTGACCCGCGAAGAGCGGCTCCGGCGTGCGATGGAGGAGGCCGCCGCGACCGCCGCGGCCGCCGCTGAAGCTCAGGTGATCGAGAGGATGGTGGACGAGGAGGCATCGGTCGCGGAGGTGGATGTGGCAACGCATTGAGCCATGAGCAGACCTGAGATGACAAGTCAGCGTTGCCGAAGCGAGATCCGCGCCTGGATCATCTTCTTCATCGGCGCCCTGTGGGTGAGCGGCCTCACCGCCGTGCCGCTGGAATGGGGCACCGCCTGGCTCGCGGACCTGACCCGCAGCTGGCCGGGACCGTGGCATGCCTGGGCGCAACGCAGCGCGGATGCCGTGGCCGCGGTGGGCGCCGAGCACGCCTTCCTCTTCTACGGAACGGACTGGCTGGCCTTCGCGCACGTGGTGATCGGCATCGCGTTCATCGGGCCGCTGCGCGATCCCGTGCGCAACCGCTGGGTGATCGAGTGGGGCCTGTGGTGCTGCCTGCTCGTGCTGCCGCTCGCCTTCCTCTGGGCGCCGGTGCGCGGGATCCCCTTCTTCTGGCGCTGTGTCGATGCCTCCTTCGGTGTCATCGGTTCGTTGCCGCTCTGGCGTGTGCTCACCCTGATCA
>JBIJCH010000404.1:0-2653 GCA_044344815.1 Flavobacteriales bacterium
GGAGCACTGATCCCGTACCTGAAGATCGCGTGCGAGCTCACTGCGGCGCAGGCCCTGCTGGTGACCTCGGCGTTCTACATCAGCTACTTCGTGATGGCCTTGCCCATGGCGCGGGTGTTGAAGGCCACGGGCTTCAAGAACGGCATGATGGTGGGCCTGCTGGTGATGGCCGCGGGTGCGCTGCTCTTCATTCCGGCAGCGATGACGCGCACCTACGCGGTGTTCCTGCTCGGTCTCTTCGTGATCGGCACAGGGCTCACCTTGTTGCAGACCGCGAGCAATCCCTACATCACCATCGTGGGCCCCATCGAGAGCGCGGCGAAGCGCATCAGCATCATGGGCATCTGCAACAAGCTGGCCGGCATGGCGGCCCCGGTGATCCTGGGTGCGGTGATCCTGCACGATGCGGGCACCCTGGAGGACACCCTTGCTGCCATGACAGGCCCGGAGCGGACCGCGGCGCTGGATGCGCTGGCGTTGCGCGTCATCAACCCCTACGCCATCATGGCCGGTGCGCTGGTGGTGCTGGCCCTGTTCGTACGGTTCTCGCCCCTGCCCGACCATGTGAGCGAGGAGGAGGCCACGCATGCCGGTGGCGAGGACAAGGGCAATGTGCTCGCCTACCCGCAGCTGGTGCTCGGGGCCATCGCGCTCTTCTTTTACGTGGGTGCCGAGGTGATCGCGGGTGATGCGATCGGATTATACGGCCAGAGCCAGGGCATCCCGCTCGAAGAGACGAAGAACTTCACCTCGTGGACCCTGGGCGCGATGCTCGTGGGTTATGTGATCGGCATCCTCACCATTCCGAAACTGATGTCGCAGGGCCGCGCGCTCACCCTGTCCGCGCTGGCGGGCATCGTGCTCTCGCTGGCGGCGATGGCCACGACCGGTTACACGAGCGTGCTTTGCATCGCACTGCTCGGTCTGGCCAACGCGCTGATGTGGCCGGCGATATGGCCGCTCGCGATCGAAGGGCTGGGGAAGTACACCAAGGCGGGGTCCGCGCTGCTGATCATGGGCATCGTTGGGGGTGCGGTGCTCACGCCCCTGTTCGGCGCCATCAGTGACATGCCTCACCTCGACAGCGGTGTGGCCCTGGGGCTCTTCATCCCCTGTTACCTGTTCATCGGGTGGTATGCGATGAAGGGTCATCGCATCCGCAGCTGGTAGGCTTCACACGAACCGCTCGGTGATCACGCACCCGAAGGTGGTGAGGAAACCGAGCGCGCCACCCAGGTGGACCTGCGCCTGGCTGTGGTCGCTGATCAGCAGGCGTGCGGTGCCGAGCGCGCCCGCGGCGAGGATCACCGGGGCGAGCTGCAGGGGTTCGAAGCTGCGGTGCAGCAGCATCAGTCCGGTGAGCCCGCCGAGCAGTCCGCCGATGCCCACCAGGTGCGCGCTGATCTTCCACCGCAGGTTGATCAGCAGGGTGAGCAGCAGGGCCGCCATGCCGCCGGTGAGCAGGGCCAGCAGCGCGGGGTCCTGGTCGCCACGCCGCAGCAGGTAGTACGCCATGGCCTGGTAGAACAGCGTCATCACGTAGGGCGCGGTGCGCTCCTCCCGCCTGGGCATCGTGGGGTTGGTGACCAACCCGCTGCGCCACAGCAGGGCGATGCTGATCAGCGGGAACACCACGGTCATCACCGCCACCATGCCCAGGATGATCCAGCGGCCTTTCGCGTCGAGGAAGAACGAGGTGTGCACGTCCAGCGAGAACGCTAGCGCCAGGGCGTACACCGGCATCAGCAGCGGGTGCAGCACGATGGAGAGGGTGAGGGCGAGGGGGCGCATGGGATCAGGGGTGAGTGGCGAGTAACGAGTGGCGAGTGGAAATGCACCCTTCGATTCCTCAGTCGCTTCGCGCCTTGCGTAGTGCCGCTCCGCTTATGCTCAGGGAGGCATTCCACTCGCCACTCGCTTCTCGGAACTCGCCACTCATAGTTCTTTCCTCAACCTGGCGACCGGAATATTGAGCTGCTCGCGGTACTTGGCCACGGTGCGGCGCGCGATGTTGTAGCCCTTGCCCTTGAGCAATGCGGTGAGCTCGTCGTCGGTGAGGGGCTTGCGCTTGTCCTCGGCGTCGATGGCGTCCTGCAGGATCTTCTTCACCTCGCGCGTGCTCACCTCCTCGCCGCTGTCGGTGGTGAGGCTTTCGCTGAAGAAGTACTTGAGCGGGAAGGTGCCGTAGTTGGTCTGCACGTACTTGCTGTTGGCCACGCGGCTGATGGTGCTGATGTCGAGCCCCACCTTCTCGGCGATGTCCTTCAGGATCATCGGCTTCAATTTGGTCTCGTCGCCGGTGAGGAAGAAGCCGCGCTGGTGCTCCATGATGGCCTCCATGGTCACCAGCAGGGTGTTCTGCCGCTGCTTGATGGCGTCGATGAACCACTTGGCGGCGTCGAGCTTCTGCTTGATGAAGACCAGCGCGTCCTTGGCGTCCTTGTCCTTCTTGTTGCGCTGGTACTCCTGGATCATCTCGCGGTACTGGCGGCTGATGCGGAGCTCCGGTGCGTTGCGGCCGTTGATCTGCAGCTCCAGCTGCCCGTCGATGGTGTTCACCTGGAAATCGGGGATGATCTCCTGCACGGGCTTGCTGGAGTCGCGCGCGGTGTTGCCCGGCTTGGGGTTCAGGTGGGTGATCACGTCGATGGCC
>JBIJCH010000175.1:0-5334 GCA_044344815.1 Flavobacteriales bacterium
GCCGTCACGAGCACCGACGGCATGACCGCCGACTGGTGCCATCTGCCCTACGAGTTCCTGGCACGCATTTCGAACGACATCATCAACCGGGTGAAAGGCGTGAACCGCGTGGTGTACGACATCAGCAGCAAGCCGCCCGCCACCATCGAATGGGAATGATGCGCTGGCTCCTGTCCCTGCTCTTGCATCGCCGAAGCCATCCCTCGCTTCACCAAGGCGGGCTTTGGAGGCGGTGCGGCGCAGGCGTGCTCCTGGTCCTGGCGCTATCGGCGCTGGGGCAGGAGGTGCGTGTGGTGGACGGGCGCAAGTACGTCGTTCACACGGTGCAGCAGGGGCAGACGCTGTACGGCATCAGCCGGCACTACGCAGTGCCCATCGACGCCATCACCAAGGCCAACCCGGCGGCCACCCAGGGCCTCAGCCTGGGCCAGGTGCTCCTGATCCCGCAGGACGCGGTGCAGAAGAAGGAACTGAAGGGCGCCCCGCAGTTCGGCGGCTCGGGCGAGCTGGTGCACACGGTGGCGAAGAAGGAGACCCTGTTCGGCATCGCGAGGAAGTACGGGGTGGAGCAGACGGCGCTGCTGGCCCGCAATCCCGATGCGGCCAACGGGCTGAAGGAGGGCATGCGGCTGGTGATCCCGCCGGCCACGGCACCCGACGTGCCGCGCGTGGCCGCCGAACCGGCGTCCGATGACAAGAGCACCTCGCACCTGGTGATGCCCGGCGAAACGCTCTTCGGGCTGGCGCAGAAATACGGTGTCGAGGTGCCCGAGATCGAGGCCGCCAACGGCGGGTTGGCGCAGGGGCTGAAGGTGGGCACCTACATCCGGATCCCGGCACCTGTGCTCATCGCTGCACCGGAGTCCGCCGGCCCGCCATCGGTGAAGAAGGAGAAGTACCGCGTGGCCTTCCTGCTGCCCTTCGCGATCGACGCGAACGACAGCCTGATGGCGAAGGACCCCGAGCGGAAGGCCTACCACGAGGCCACCGAGGCCGCCGTTCAGTTCTACGCCGGGGCGCGCATCGCCCTCGACTCCATGCAGGCGCTGGGCCTCAACGCCGAGGTGCTCGTGCGCGACGTGGGCACGGACGCCCGCACCTGGGGCCCGGTGCTCAAGGACCAGGACGTGCGCGACATGGACCTCTACATCGGCCCCTTCCACCGCGGCGCCATCGAGCAGCTGGTGAAGGTGAGCGGCGATGCCCACGTGGTGTGCCCGGTGCCGCAGAGCAACAAGGTTCTGCTGGGGAACCCCACGGTGAGCAAGGTGGTGGGCGGGCGTCCCGATCAGGTGCAGGCGCTGGCCCGGCACGCCGCAGCCCAGCATGCCAGGGACAACATTGTGCTTGTACGCCCCGACATCCCCGCCGAGAAGGAGCTGCAGGACCAGCTGCTGCGCGCCGTGCAGGAGGCCCTGGCGCGCACGCCGGCCCGCGCCCGCGACAGTGTGCTGGTGGCGCGCACCGGCCGGCGCGACGTGAACGCCCTGGTGAACCTGTTGCAGGCCGGGCGTACCAACGTGGTGCTGGCCCCCTCGGAGGACGTGGAGTTCGTGACGGCACTGGTTTCCCGCCTTGCCGGGGCCGCCAAGGACAAGGAGATCATCGTGTACGGGATGGCCGCCTGGGAGGACATGGAGAACGTTTCCGCCACCGACATGGACAAGGTGCACCTGCGGGTGCCGGCGGGCAGCTTCGTGGACCGCACCGACCCGCGCGTGCTGCATTTCGTGCGCACTTTCCGCGAGCGCTACCATGATGAGCCAAGGGAGTATGCCTACCTCGGCTTCGACGTCACCATGTACTTCCTCACCGCGCTGCTCAACGAGGGTCGTGGCTTCGCGGCGCATTTCGATGCCTTGGGATCGGAGCCGCTGCACATGGGCTTCCGCATGACGCGCACCGGTCCGGAGAACGGCTACCGGAACGAGCGCGTGCTTATCCTCGAGCACCGGGACCTGGGCCTGCACTGCATCCCATGAGCAGCAGCATCGACCGGGCGGCCATCGCCGGGGAGTTCCGCGCCATCCAGCAGGGTATCTGCGAGTCGCTTGAGGCCCTGGACGGTGTCGGGCGCTTCCGGGAGGACGCCTGGCAGCGCGAGGGCGGTGGCGGCGGGCTCACGCGGGTGATCGCGGGAGGCGACCTCATCGAGAACGGCGGCGTCAACTTCAGCGAGGTGCACGGCGAGCTATCGCAGCAGGCCGCCCGCGCGCTGCAGATCCAGGGCACGGCCTTCTATGCCACGGGCGTGAGCATCGTGCTGCATGCGGGCAACCCGTGGGTGCCCACCATCCACATGAACATCCGCTACTTCGAGGTGGATGGCGGAGTGCGGTGGTTCGGTGGCGGCATCGACCTCACGCCCATGTACGTGGACGAGGCGGCGGCCCGGCATTTCCACCGGCGCCTGAAGGGCGTTTGCGACGACTGGGACCCCGGTTATTACCCGGCTTACAAGCGCTGGGCCGACGACTACTTCTTCCTGCCGCACCGCAACGAGACGCGCGGCATCGGTGGCATCTTCTACGACCGTGTGCAGCCCTCGGAGCAGGAGCCGGTGGAGAAGCTGTTCGGCTTCACCTGTGCGGTGGGCAGACTGTTCGCACCGCTGTATGCCGAGGTGGCCGACCCGCCGCGCCACCGGCCCTTCGGGGATCGCGAGCGCGACTGGCAGCTGCTGCGGCGCGGCCGTTACGTGGAGTTCAACCTGGTGCACGACCGGGGCACGCGTTTCGGGCTGGAGACCGGAGGCCGCACGGAGAGCATCCTCATGAGCCTGCCGGCCGATGCGCGCTGGCGCTATGATGTGCAGGTGGAGCCCGGCTCGCCCGAGGCGGCGACGTTGGCGCAGTTGCGCAAGGGGGTCGATCGCCTCTAAGGCCGCGGCCGGTACACCACGTGATTCCCGCTCACGATATGGCGCAGGTCGATGTCACCGGAGCCCACCTTCTTTCCGGTGGACGGTGTGTTCCGGTGCGCCAGCGTGCAGGTGCCACGGTCCTGCACGCGGATGATCACCGCCGTGTGGTCGTCCGTGCGCTCAGTGCGCATCAGCCCGCCCTTGAAATGCCGGAAGGTGGTGTTGCTGAAGTGGATGACATCCCCGGCATGCATGCGGTCCTTCAGCGGGTTCACGGCATCCCCGAGATCCTGCTCCCCATCCCATCGCGCACCCGCCGCGTCCATGGCCTCGGCCACCAGGTCCCCGCATTCGCCGCGCCCCACGCGCTGGCCCGCATGCCCCTGCACGAAGGCCAGCACGGCCTGGTTCACCGGGGACGGCACGCTGTCGCACGGCCCGCCGGGATGGAGCAGGAAGGCCAGGAGGAGATGGTCCATCAGCGTGTGAACGGCACGGGGAGGCGCATCATGGCGGTGGGGCTTCCCCGGCCTTCCTCGCCTCCTTCCGGCGGCGTAGGTAGTCGCGCACGCGGTCGAAGCTGTTGCCCACCTCATGGGCCATGTGCTTGAGGTTGTCGGGGTCGGTGCGGCGCAGCAGGAAGGGTAGTGCGAAGCTGAGCCCGAGCCAGAACAGGCGGCCGCCCCCGCTGCGGCTGCCACGGGCGAAACCGCTGGCGGCCATCGCGCCGCCCGAACTGAAGAGGTCCTTCCACGTGCCCAGGTCGCGGGGGAACATGCTTTTCACTGTGTTCCACACCATGTGACGGCGCCGGGCGGGGTCGCGGAACGCGCCGTAATGCTGCTGCAGCCGCTGGCCGTGCTGGCGCCTGCGTGCATCGAGCCGCTCGCGCTCGGTGGCGATGTCGGCCAGGCTGCGGAAGGGTTCACGCATGGCCGTGCACGGTGTTGACCACGGCCACGATGAAGCGCTCGCGCAACCCGTTGCGCCAGGCCACCCAGATGATCGCGGCCACCAGCGCATAGACGCCGGCCATCACCAGGAAGCCGTACACGGCGCTGCCCAGCAGGTGGCCGATGCCGATGGCCCCCGCGATGGTGAGGAGCAGGACGATCATGGCCACGAAGAGCACCATCAACAGGCGGATGAGCACGCCGCCGGCGATCCGCGCCGAACGCTCACTGGCCACCAGCAGGTAGTAGTCCTTCTGGCTCTCGGCATAGGCCTTGGCCTCGATCGCGAGGTCCTCCAGCCAGGAGCCGATGTCGTCGGTGTGCTGCTCCATGGCTCAACTGGTGTGCTTGCGGAACTCGTCCCCGGCATCCTTCGCGGCCTTCCTGGCCTCCCCGCCCATGCGGTCGGCCAGGTCCCGGCCCTCCTCGAAAAGGAAGCGCACGAAGTCCTCCACCTCGTCCTGCGTCATGCTCGCGGCATCGTGGGCCTTGCCCTTCATGTCGCTCCACTCGCGTTTGGCCTCGTCCATCGTCTCGCTGAAGCTGTCCTTCGCCTTGCGGCCCATGCCCGCGATGGCCTCCCGCGTCTCACGTCCGCTTCTGGGGGCGAACAGCATCCCCAACGCCGCTCCGGCGGCCAGTCCGGCCAGGAAGGCGAGCATTCCACTACCCCGTTGGTTGTCCATGGCTTTCGGTTCGATGCCATGAAGGTAGGGTGCCGGGCAGGGGCCGCACCTGACCGCGGTCAGGTCACTGCAGCCACTTGCGCTCCATGACGAAGGTGCCGAAGGGCAGCACGCTCGCGGCGCCCAGCCCCACGATGCGCTCCACGTCCCAATGCAGCCTGGTGAAGAGGGGGACGGCGGCGATCCAATACCACACGAAGAGCACGCCGTGCGCCCAGCCCACCACCTTCACGGCCCACGGCCAGCCGGCCATGTACTTCAGGGGCATGGCTACGAAGAGCAGGATCAGGAAGCTCACGCCTTCGGCGATGGCGACGGTGCGGAAGCGCTTGATGATGGGGTCCATGGTCGGGGAACGCAAGGTTACCACCGGGTGTTCGTTCCGCCACCATCCGGGTGCCTCACCATGTAGTACCATGGGATGCCCAGCAGGCCCTTCTTCAGGTCGATGTCCACGCTGTCGCCCTCCTGGACCGCGGCATACTCCGATGCGCTCACGCGGATGCTCTCGGTATCGCGGTGGTGGCCCCAGGGCGCCACGTGCACGTAGTAGCTGCGGCTGCCCTTCCGGCCCCGGTGCTCGCTCCTGCCGATCACCTCCGTGGGGAACACGGCGGGTTCGGACCGGTCGAACACGCAGTTCACGCCGTACACCGCTCCATAGCTGTACAGCCAGCAATTGCCCACCAGCAGCGCGTAGGCGAGCCAGTCATGCTGCCGGAGGTCGCTGAGCCGGCGGTGCGTGAGCCACAGGATGGCGGTGATGAGCACCGTGGCCATGCCGAAGGGCAGCACCAGCGTGCGCCAGTCCTCGAACTCGAAGTCGAGGAGC
>JBIJCH010000203.1:0-4883 GCA_044344815.1 Flavobacteriales bacterium
ATGCCGGCAGGTCGATGAAGTCGGCCACGTCGTAACGATCACCCTTGCTCGTGCTCTTCAGCGTCACGAGGCTGGCGATGCTCGAACGCCCGATCCCGTTGAGCACAAGGCCAACGATCGGAAGCACGAGCACGGCGATGAACAGGGGCACATAAGGCCGCGGGAACACCATGAACCAGATGCTCACCACCATGGCCACGCGCTCCAGCCAGGTGAGACGGCCGAAGGCACGTGTCAGACGACCGCGCAGGTCCCAGGGAGTGGTGCTCATTTGCTCCGGGTGATGGCATGGTATCCGGCCTTCACCAGTTCTTCCAGGACCTTCAGGTCCACATCGGCCAGCCGCTTCACGTACAGGCAGCTCTTGGCGGTGGTATGCTTGCCGAGCCTGTCCAGCAAAGGCCCGTGCTGCTCGAAGCCCGCCATGAGGTAGAGGGAGAAGTTGGACTTGCGCGGGCTGAAGCCCACGGCGAACCACTCGCCGCTGCGGCCGCTGTCGTACGTGTAGCTGTAGCGCCCGAATCCGACCATCGCAGGGCCCCACATCACGGGTTCCTGACCGGTCGCTTTGCGCATCAACTTCAACAGGACCTCGGCATCGGCCCGTGCTCCGGCATCGGCGATGGCGGCCACGAGGTCCGCGGCGCTGGCCTTGGTGGCCTGGGTCTTGTTGGTGGCCCTTTTCGGTGCGGCGTTCTTCGCTGACGCCTTGGCCGGGGCCGAGCGCGCTGGGACACCCTTCGCCGTGGCTTTGCTCTTCACCATCGCGTGAAGGTATTCACCGCCTGGATGCGTCGAACGCCGCGCGGGCCAGGGCGATGGCCTCCGCAGGGGCCACGAGGGTGTGTCGGTCCTCCCGGTCATCGCCGTTCACGAAATGCACGGTGAGGCGGTCGCCCTCGGCCTCCAGGGCGCGCACCTTGGCGAAGGGGATGCGGAAGGCGGGGGCGAGGTCGTGCCGGAAGCGGTGCGCAAGGACCAGCACGCCCGCCCCGGCGAGGCCCAGGGCGAGCACCAGGCCGTTGGCGCGTGCGGTGTCCACGTGGAGGACCTCCAGCAGGGCCCGCGTACCGATCAGCAGCAGGCCGAAGAGGCCGTAGGCGGTGCGCCGCGTGCGGTTGGTTCGCGAGCGCTCCGGCATCGCCCGGGCCTCCTGCCAGTTGCCGCTGGGCGACAGGTAGAGGCCGTCGGCATCGATGTTCAGGTAGCCGCGCTCCAGTTCGAAGTGGCGGCGTTCCATGGTGTGGGTCAGGCCTTCACCGGCACCTTCACCGCGGTGAACTGGCGGCGCTTCACGCTGTAGCTGTGGCCCTTGCTGATGATGTGCACCTTCATGCCCTCGATGCTGAAGGGGTGGCCCTCCTCCACATCGGCGAAGTCGCTGTAGGTGATGTCGTGCCCGTCGAAGATCATCACCTGGCCGCTGCCGATGGTCTCGAGCATGTCGCCGTCGGTGATCACGATGCCGGTGTCCTCGCCCAGCCCGATGCCGATGGCGCTGGGGTTGGCGGCCACCGCCTGGGTGAGGCGGCTGAATCGGCCGCGCTCCACGAAATGGCTGTCGATGATCACATCGTGGATGAGGGCGGCGCCGGTGGTCATCTTCACACCGCCCTTGATGAGGCCGCTGCTGCTGTGGCCCTGGTAGATCATGGTGCTGCTCATGCACATGGCGCCCGCGCTGGTGCCGGCGATCACGAAGCCGGGCTCCTCCTGGTAGCGGCGCTTCATGAGCTGCAGGAAGGCGGTGCCGCCGAAGATGGTGGTGAGCCGGAGCTGGTTGCCGCCGCTCATCATCACCGCATCGGCGCGCGAGAGCCGCTTGATCATGTCGGGCTTCACATCGCCGCGGTCGCGGATGTCGAGGATGTCGATGTTGGTGGCGCCGAGCTTGCCGAAGGCCTCCAGATAGTTCGCGGCCACCTCGTCGGGGATGCTGCTGGCGCTGGTGATCACCGCGATGCGCTTGTCGGTGCCGCCGGCCTCGTCCACCACCCGCTTCAGGATGCCGTCCTCGATGAAGTTGTGATGGAAGACCTTGCTGTGGTGGCCGCCCTCGGGCGTGTTGCCCTTGTCCTCGTTGCCGCCGATGGCGATGAGCTTCCCTTTGGGTGTCATGTGCGCGTGTTGATCCCCCGCCCCAACGCCCTTCCCGCTGGAAAGGCCCAGCGAAAGTAGGAGGTGGCCCCGCGCCGGTCCAGCCGGCCCCGGCCGATCATCAACAGGGTTTTCCATGCCTTGCCCGTTCGACGCACCCTGCTATCTTACCCACCGATAGCCCCTTTTCCATGCGGATCCTCGAGCTGAAAGCCATGCGCGGCCCCAACTACTGGTCGGTGCGCCGCCACCACCTCATCGTCATGCGCCTCGACATCGGCGAGCTGGAGCAGCGTCCCACGGACAAGATCCCCGGCTTCTACGAGCGCATCACCACGTTGCTGCCCTCCACCTTCAGCCACCGCTGCAGCGAGGACCACGAAGGCGGCTTCTGGGAGCGCATCAAGCGTGGCACCTGGATGGGGCACGTGATCGAGCACATCGCACTTGAGATCCAGACGCTTGCGGGCATGGACACCGGCTTCGGCCGCACCCGCAGCACCCGCGAGAAGGGCGTGTACAACGTGGTCTTCAGCTACATCGAGGAGCCCGTGGGACTGTACGCCGCCAAAGCCGCCGTGCGCATCGCCGAGGCCCTCATCAGCGGCGAGCCCTACGACCTGGCCGACGACATCCAGAAGATGCGCGAGCTGCGCGAGGAGAGCCGCCTGGGTCCCAGCACCGCCAGCATCGTGCATGAGGCCGTGAGCCGCGGCATCCCATACCTCCGGCTTAACGGACAGAGTCTTGTGCAGCTCGGCCACGGCATCCACCAGAAACGCATCCGCGCCACCATCACCAGCCAGACGAGCAACATCGGCGTGGAGATCGCCTGCGACAAGGAGGAGACCAAGCAACTGCTCGAGAGCTACGAGATCCCCGTGCCCAAAGGGCGCGTGGTGCGTTCGGAGGAAGGTTTGATCGATGCACTTCAAGTCGTTGAATATCCATGCGTTATCAAGCCGATCGGCGGTAATCATGGCCGCGGTGCCACCATCGGCATCAAGACCATGGAGGAGGCCAAAGTGGCGCTCGCCAAGGCCAAGGAGATCAGCCGCAGTGTGATCGTGGAGCGCTACATCACCGGGCTCGACCACCGGCTGCTGGTGATCAACCACCGCTTCGTGGCGGCTGCCAAGCGCACGCCGGCCTGTGTGGTCGGCGATGGCACCCGCAGCATCACCCAACTCGTCGAGGAGGTGAACAAGGACCCCCGCCGCGGCTATGGCCACGAGAAAGTGCTCACCCGCATCGACATCGACGACCACACGCTGAAGCTGCTCGCGCTGAAAGGCCTCTCGCCCGATAGCGTGCCCGCCAAGGACGAGGTTGTGTACCTGAAGGCCACGGCCAACCTCAGCACCGGCGGCACCGCCGATGACGTGACCGAGGTGGTGCACCCCTTCAACGTCTTCCTCGCCGAGCGCATCAGCCGCATCATCGACCTCGACATCTGCGGCATCGACGTGATGACCGACGACATCACGCAGCCCCTCACCGAGACCGGTGGTGCGGTGCTCGAGGTGAACGCGGCGCCCGGCTTCCGCATGCACCTGGACCCCACCGGTGGCCTGGGCCGCAACGTGGCCGAGCCCGTGGTGGACATGCTCTTCCCGCCGGGCACGCCCAGCCGCATCCCCATCATCGCCATCACCGGCACCAACGGCAAGACGACCACCACGCGCCTCACGAGCCACATCATGCGCAGCGTGGGCCACAAGGTGGGCATGACCTGCAGCGACGGCGTGTACATCCTGAACCGCATGCTCATGAAGGGCGACTGTACGGGTCCGGCCAGTGCGCAGTTCGTGCTCAAGGAGCCCGTGGTGGACATGGCCGTGCTGGAGACCGCGCGCGGCGGCCTGGTGCGCAGCGGCCTTGGCTTCGAACATTGCGATGTGGCGGTGGTCACCAACGTGGCCGCGGACCACCTCGGGCTGAAGGACATCCACACGCTGGAGGAGCTGGCCCACGTGAAGAGCACGGTGCCCCGCAGCGTGCGGCAGGACGGTTATGCCATCCTCAACGCCGACGACGAGCTGGTGATGGCCATGCGCAAGCAGACCAACTGCAAGATCGCCCTGTTCAGCCTCGACGAGAACAACCGCCTCATCCGGCAGCACTGCAAGCTCGGGGGGCTGGCCGCCATCTACGAGAACGGCTTCGTCACCATCAGCAAGGGCGAGTGGAAGCTGCGGATCGAGAAGGCCGTGAACATCCCGCTCACCTATGGTGGCAAGGCCGTGTTCAACATCCAGAACGTGCTGCCCGCCGTGCTCGCGGCCTATGTACGCGGCGTGAAGGTGGAGGAGCTGCGCGAGGCGCTGCTCACCTTCGTGCCCAGCGCGGCGCAGACCCCCGGCCGCCTCAACCTGTTCCAGTTCAAGAACTTCCAGGTGGTGGTGGACTACGCCCACAACCCGCACGGCTTCGAGGCGCTCGGCAAGTTCCTGAGCAAGATCCCCGACAGCCCCAAGATCGGCGTCATCGCCGGGGTGGGCGACCGCCGCGACGAGGACACCGTGAACCTCGGCCGCCTCAGCGCGCAGATGTTCGACGAGATCATCATCCGCCAGGACCGCAACCTGCGCGGCAAGACCGACGACGAGATCATCGCGCTCATGGTGAAGGGCATCACCGAGGTGGACCCCAAGAAGAAGTACACCATCATCAAGAAGGAGGAGGAGGCCATCCGCCACGCCATCGGCCACGCGCCCAAGGGCAGCTTCGTCACCCTCTGCAGCGATGTGGTGCCCGATGCGCTCGCCTTGGTGCTGAAGCTGAAG
>JBIJCH010000406.1:0-2646 GCA_044344815.1 Flavobacteriales bacterium
GACATCGTCTTCAACGACGTGCGCTTCGCCTATGAGGAAGGCAAGGAGGTGCTGCACGGCATCGACTTCACCGCCACGAAGGGATCCGTGATCGCGCTGGTGGGTACGAGCGGCAGCGGCAAGAGCACCATCGCCGGGCTGGTGGCCACCTACCTCAACCCCACCTCCGGCACCGTCACCGTGGACGGGCACGACCTGAGCAAGGTGCGCTTGAGCAGCTATCGGAAGCACCTCGGCGTGGTGCTGCAGGACGACTTCCTCTTCGAGGGCACCATCCGCGCGAACATCCTCTTCCCCCGCCCCGACGCCACCGAGGAGCAGCTGTTGAAGGCTGTGAAGGGCGCCTACGTGAACGAGTTCACCGACCGCATGGAGCTGGGGCTGGACACGGTGATCGGCGAGCGCGGCGTGAAGCTGAGCGGTGGTCAGCGGCAGCGTGTGGCCATCGCGCGGGCCATGCTGGCCGACCCGAAGATCCTGATCCTGGACGAGGCCACGAGCAACCTCGACACCGAGAGCGAGGCGCTGATCCAGAAGAGCCTGAACGAGCTGGTGAAGGACCGCACCACTTTCGTGATCGCGCACCGCCTCAGCACCATCCGGCAGGCCACGGAGATCCTGGTGATCGAGCAGGGGCGCATCGCGGAGCGCGGCACGCACGCGGGGCTCATCGCCAAGGAGGGACGCTACTTCGATCTGTACACCTATCAGGCGCGCATCTGAGCGCGGTGGTCGGCGAGGATGCGGGCGTGGTCGAAGCCCATGGTCAAGTCCTCATCCGGCTGCAGCCAGCGGTGCGCGCGGGCCTCGGGGGTCACGGTGGGTGTACCGCCCACGACCTTGGAACGAAAGGCGATGCTGACGAAGGACCCGCGCGGGTCGCTCCCGGGTTCCGAGTAGATCCCGATGAGGCCGGTGAGCTTCACCTCCAGCACCGATTCCTCGCGCACCTCTCGGATGCAGGCCTGTTCCCAGGTCACATCCGTTGCGCCGATCGACCGCTTGAGCGATGCCGTGTGACCTCAGGCGGCGGCCATCAGGTCCTGCTGCTCCTCGGCCACCCGCTTCAGGCCCACCAAGGCCTCCACCCACTTCCTTCCGGCCTCGCGGGTGCGGCGCACATCGTGCGGCAGACCGGCGAAGTCACCATGCCACAGGGACAACTTGGCGCGACCATCGCGTTCCACCTCCACGCTGATGTCCACCGTGGTGTAGCTGGACGGCTCGTCCGGAAGGTCGCCTTGGATGTTGAAGGAGGTGTAGCGCAAGCGGTGACCGGGGAGGTTCTCCATCACCGTGCCCTTCCACCGCACCGCCTCGCCTTCCTCGTTCTTCTCCACCCACGTCAGCGGGGCACCACGTTTCCACGTGCTGCGGGCCTGCAGGCCGTCCATGTACAGCTTGGTCAGGTGGGGCTCGGTCAGCGCCTTCCAGATGGCCTCTGCGGAAGCGTTCACCAGAAGGGTCCGTTGTACGATCGTTTCACGTTCCATGGTATCCGGGGAACGCATGATCCGTGCCGTTCGTTCGCCAAGGCCAGCCTGACAGCCCGCCGGACGGGGTGACCCACGGGCTTCTTGCAGAACGGTGACAGAATCCCCTCTCCGGGGGCGCTCAACCCTGCCCCCTGGCACGCCAGGCATCGGCCACGACACGCGCATGGTCGAAGCCCATGGGGGGCATGGCCTCCCGCGTGATCCAGCGGTGGGCCCTGGACTCGGCGGTGACCTGCGGCCGGCCCCCGACGATGTGGGCGAGGAAAGCGATGCTGACGTAACTGCCTCGCGGGTCCCGGCCCGGGTCGGAATAGATGCCGACCAGCGGTCCGATGGCCACCTCCAGGCCAAGTTCCTCCAGCACTTCGCGTGCGCAGGCCTGCTCCACCGACTCACCGGGGTCCACCAGGCCTCCGGGAAGCACCCAGCAGCCCTGGAAAGGCCCGGTGCCGCGCTCCATCACCAGCACGCGCCCATCCGGGTCCATGATCACGGCATCCACGGTCAGCACCACACGGTCGTTGGGTACGGGCATGGACCCAAGGTACCGGAGGCCGGACATGACGGACACCATGAACCCGCGCTTCACACTCCGGTAACTTTCGCCCCATGGAGGGATTGAAGCCGTTGCCGGGAACGGAGGACCTGTTGCTGCGGCTGTTCGTGAGCGTGGGCATCGGCCTGCTGATCGGCCTTGAGCGGGAGTATGCCAAGCGCGTGGTGGAGCAGCAGCAGCAGCTCTTCGCCGGCATCCGCACCTACACGCTCATCACGCTCTTCGGCTTCCTGGCGGCGTTCGTGGCCGCCGGATCCGGCGCTTGGATCCTGGTGGCGGCCTTCCTGGGGCTGCTCGCCATGCTGCTGGTGGCCTACCGCCTCACGGCGCGGCGGGGCGATGTGGGCGGCACCTCGGAGATGAGCGGCATCCTCGCCTTCCTGCTGGGCGCGCTGGTGTTCGAGGGGGAGGTGCTGCTGGCCGTGATCGTCACCGTGATCGTCACCGGCCTGCTCTCCCTGAAACTGCCGCTGCACCGCTTCGTCGCCAGCCTCACCATGGACGAGATCCGGGCGATCATCCAGTTCGTGGTGATCTCGGCGGTGGTCCTGCCCTTCCTGCCGGATACGCCCTTCGGTCCCTACGCGGTGTGGA
>JBIJCH010000407.1:0-2642 GCA_044344815.1 Flavobacteriales bacterium
CAGGCCTTTCTCGTCCAAGCGACCGATGGTGCACCCGTGGCTGCACTTCACGTCGTCTGCGTAGATCTCCAGCTCGGGCTTGGTGTACACCTTGGCGTCTTCGCCCAGCAGAATGTTGGCGTTGCTCTGGTAGGCGCGCGTGCGCTGGGCGTCCTGCTTCACGTACACCTTGCCATTGAACACGCTTGTGCCTTTACCCGCCACGATGCCCTTGTAGAGCTCGTCGCTGGTGCAGTCCGGCACGTCGTGACCGATGTAGGTGTGGTTGTCGCAGTGCGTGGTGCCGTTCAGCAGGTACACGCCGTTCAGTTCGGCATGCGCTTCGGGACCGGCGAGCGACACCTTCACCTCGTTGCGGACCAGTGCGCCATCCAGCGTAGTGGTGCTGATGCTGAAGTGGCCTTTCGCCTCCACGCGCACCCCCTCGAAGCTGATGTTCGCCGGACCATTGACCTCGTGCTGCAGCTTGTGGATCGTGAGGCGCGCGCCTTCGCCCACCACACATTCGCGCACGCTGTTAACGAAGGCCTCGGGCGTGTCCAAGGCGATGTGCTCGATGATCAACTCCGCTTCGGCCCCTTCATGCAGCATGAACAGGTCGCGCGGTTGCATGAGGATGGGCCGATGATCATCGGCCTGCACCACATGCAGCACATGGATCGGCTGCTCCACCTTCACGCCCTTGGTCACCAGCAGGATGAGGCCGTCGGTGGGCGCGGCGGTGTTCATGGCCGTGAAGAGCCGGTCGCCGGTGGGTGCCAGCGTGCCGTAGTGCTCCTTCACGGGGCCGTGCGCGAGGTGGTGCTGCAGGCTGTCGAGGACGATGCCCTTCCCGGCCTTCAAGTCGTCGCTGAGGTCTGCGCGGAAGTGTCCGTTCACGAAGACCACGCGCAGAGCATCGAACGGCAGACGCGCAGGCAGTGCCACGTTCGCATCGCCCTTCGGCGCGGCGTACGGCTGGTTGAACAGCTTGGCCACGCGGGTGTATTTCCACGCTTCGGTCTTGCTCGTGGGGATGGGCAGGGCCTGCGCCTGGGCCAGCGCTTCGGCGGCACCCGGCCAGGTGGAGCCTTCGAGTAGCGGCAGCACGGTGGCCTTGGGGTCGGTTATTGTTGTGCTTGTCATGCCGTTGGGGCGGACGATCGTCCGCCCGTACATCATTTATCCCTTCACCCAATCGTAGCCCTTCGCCTCCAGCTCCAGCGCCAGTTCCTTCGGACCGCTCTTGATGATGCGGCCGTCGGCCATCACGTGCACCACGTCGGGCACGATGTAGTCCAGCAGGCGCTGGTAGTGCGTCACCACGATGAAGGCGTTGTCGGTGGAGCGCAGCTTGTTCACGCCGCCGGCCACGATGCGCAGCGCGTCGATGTCCAGGCCGCTATCGGTCTCGTCGAGGATGCCGAGCTTGGGTTGCAGCATCGCCATCTGGAAGATCTCGTTGCGCTTCTTCTCACCGCCGCTGAAGCCCACGTTGAGGTTGCGGTTCATCAGGTCGGCGTCCATCTCCACGAACTTGGCCCGTTCACGCACCAGGGCGAGGAAGTCCTTGCCGCCGAGCTCCTCCAGGCCGTTCGCCTTGCGCGTCTCGTTCAGCGCGGTGCGCAGGAAGGTCATGTTGCTCACGCCGGGGATTTCCACCGGGTATTGGAAGGCGAGGAAGATGCCTTTCCAAGCGCGTTCCTCCGGGGCCAGCTCCAGCAGGTCCTCCCCGAGGTAGGTCACGGAGCCTTCGGTAACCTCATACTCTTCGCGGCCCGCCAGCACATTGGCCAGGGTGCTCTTGCCGGATCCGTTCGGGCCCATGATGGCGTGCACCTCTCCCGGCTTCACTTCCAAGTTCAGGCCTTTCAGGATCTCCTTGCCGTCGATGTTGGCGTGGAGGTTGGTGATCTTCAGCATGGTATGTCCTTCGCTAATGGTGGGTAGGTCGACCCGGTGGGTCGACCTACAGGTGGTTATCCTACAGATCCTTCAAGGCTTACAGCCAACAGCTTCTGCGCCTCAACAGCGAACTCCATGGGCAATTGGTTCAGCACTTCCTTGCAATACCCGTTCACGATGAGGCTCACCGCCTTCTCCGTTTCGATCCCGCGCTGGTTGAGGTAGAAGATCTGGTCCTCGCCGATCTTGCTCGTGGTGGCCTCATGCTCCACCATCGCGCTGGGGTTCTCGCTCTCGATGTAGGGGAAGGTGTGCGCGCCGCAGCGGTCGCCGAGCAGGAGTGAATCGCACTGGCTGAAGTTGCGCGCGCCCTTCGCCCCACGACCGATCTTCACCAGGCCGCGGTAGCTGTTGTTGCTGAGCCCCGCGCTGATGCCCTTGCTCACGATCGTGCTCTTGGTACCCTTGCCGATGTGGACCATCTTGGTGCCGGTGTCGGCCTGCTGCCGGTTGTTGGTCACCGCCACGCTGTAGAACTCGCCGATGCTGTTGTCGCCCTTCAGCACGCAGCTGGGGTACTTCCACGTGATCGCGCTGCCGGTCTCCACCTGCGTCCAGCTGATCTTGCTGCGTTCGCCGAGGCAGAGGCCACGCTTGGTGACGAAGTTGTAGATGCCGCCCTTGCCCTCCTTGTCGCCGGGGTACCAGTTCTGGACGGTGCTGTACTTGATCTCGGCGTCCTTCAGCGCCACCAGTTC
>JBIJCH010000408.1:0-2638 GCA_044344815.1 Flavobacteriales bacterium
GGGGCACGCACCTGGTGGACTCATTGCTGGCGTTGAAGGTGGACGTGGTGAAGGTGTTCGCGCCCGAGCATGGTTTCCGCGGTGATGCCGATGCCGGCGAGCACGTGAAGGACGGCCGCGATCCGCGCACGAAGCTGCCGGTGGTGTCGCTGTACGGCGACAACAAGAAGCCCAGGCCCGAACAGCTGAAGGACGTGGACGTGCTGCTCTTCGACATCCAGGACGTGGGGGTGCGCTTCTACACCTACATCAGCACGCTGCACTATGTGATGGAGGCGGCCGCCGAGCAGGGCAAGGCGCTGGTGGTGCTGGACCGACCCGACCCGAACGGCTTCTACGTGGACGGCCCGGTGCTCGACACGGCGCTGCGTTCGTTCGTCGGGATGCATCCGGTGCCCCTGGTGCATGGCATGACCATCGGTGAGTATGCCGGCATGATCAATGGCGAAGGCTGGCTGAAGGGTGGCCTGCGGTGCACGCTGAAAGTGGTGACCTGCCTCGGCTATGACCACGCCATGCACTATGCACTGCCCGTGCGCCCTTCGCCCAACCTGCCCAACATGGCGGCCGTTCACCTGTACCCTGCGCTGGGCCTTTTCGAGGGTACACCCGTGAGCGTGGGCCGCGGCACCGACACGCCCTTCCAGGTTATCGGCTTCCCCGGTTGTACGGTGGGCACCCACGCGTTCACCCCGCGTAGCCTGCCGGGCGCCAAGGATCCTCCCTACCTCGGGGTCCCTTGCACGGGTCTGTCGCTGGCGTCCTACGGCGAGTTCTTCACCCGCCTCGAACCGCGCCTCCCGTTGCATTGGCTCATCGGCATGTACCAGGCCTACCCCGACCGCAAGGCCTTCTTCAAGCCTTTCTTCGACCGGCTGGCCGGCACCAGGGCCCTGCGCGAGCAGGTGGAGGCGGGCTGGGACGAGGAGCGCATCCGCGCCTCGTGGGCGCCTGGCTTGAACGCGTTCCGCAAGGTGCGGGCGAGGTACCTGCTCTACGACGACTTCCATTGAGGGCCTCTTGCGCGACCCCCTGGACGGCGCAAGGGCCGCACCCATTGGGAGCGGCCCTTGCACTTTGACATATGATCGATGGTCGTTATTGGACCACCACGCGTTTGGTCCATGTGCTGCTGTTGGCCTTCAGGGTCATCACGTAAACCCCGCTGGCGAAGTTGTTCCTCAGGTCGATGGTGGTGTTCAGCATGTCGCCCTCCACGCGGATCTCCTCGGTGTGCACCAGCCTGCCGAATTGATCGGTGAGGGACAGGGTGACGTTGGTATAGGGGTCGTCGAAACCTTGGATGACGATGTGCATGGGGCCGCCGGAATTGGGGTTGGGCCAAAGCTGCAGGTCGTCATCGGGTGCATCGCCCGTGGTGAGGTTGCGGTTGTTCCCGCTGGTCGCCGCTGCTGCGGTGGTGATCGTGCAGGCCGGACCATAGGGACAATAGGTGCCCCCTGAATTGTAGCTCACGTCATGCCGTACTGCAAGGGGTTGCTGCTCCACATGGTCAGGTTCAGCGATGACCCCGGGGTGGTGATCTGCCGGCTGAAGCTGCCGCTTGTGAACCGCCATTGGTAAAGGTTGGCTCCCCCGACCGGTGTCACGTGGAGCGTGGTCGATCCATTGAGCATCACGCCCGATCTGCCGCATGAATGCTGGCTGGTGCCCGGGGCGTTCACGAGAGAGGTGGTGCCACAGCTGCCTGCCTGGTCGATACGGAACCTGCAGGCCGGCCCGAACGCGCCGATGATGCCAGCCACGCGTGTACGGACCCTGACGTTCAGCACCACGTTCATGGGGAGCGGGTTGGTGGTGATGAGGCTGAACTTCAGGTAAGTCGCCCGCTCCGGACCCGCAGGGAACAGGTGGCTGGCATTGGCATGGGTGATCGAGATGCGCCGGCTGTACCCGCCGTCGGCATCGAAGAACCAGTAGTCGTAGCCGGTCGTGGAGTTCGTCACCCCGTGCTGGGCCGATACCTGGGTGTTCACTGCGGCCCGGATGAAACCGGAGGGCTGCAGGTCGATGCGGTCGCGATACACTGAGTTCACCTGGTCGCTGCCAAGCGGAAGGCTGAAACCCAGTGCAACGGTGCTCTCCGTGGTGAAGGAACACCCCATGCTATTGTCGATGATGCGGCGTCCGTCCTGCATGCGCAGGACATACCCGCCCGGCGACAGCAGGCCGTCCCCGAAACTGTCCAGCACCCTCAGCCGGAAGTCACCATCGGGAAGACAGAAGGTCTGGATCGACGTGGAGCCACCGGAGAAATTGCCCTGGCTGAAGTCGCCGCCGGCCATGGTGGCCGTGCCACCGCTCAAGGGCTCGACCATCCAGCTGATGTCAGCAGGGCGCTGGTCCAGGGTCATGTGCAGTTCCAATTGGTGGATGCAACTGCCGGGTATCGGTGTGCCTGTGCACTGGCAGTTCGCATTGAGCACGTCACCACCGGTGTTCGCATTCCCGTCATCGCACGCCGAGCCGATCTGGCCGGCCACCATCGGGCAGTTGTCAAGGCAGTTCAGGATGCCATCCCCGTCCGAATCGACATCAGGCAGTCCGCAGCCGCAGGTGCCTGGCGCGACCTTGTTGGGGTCGTTCGGACACTGGTCGTTGCAGTTGAGGACACCGT
>JBIJCH010000409.1:0-2627 GCA_044344815.1 Flavobacteriales bacterium
TGTACGCTTCCATGCCCGGGTACCCACCGTTGTTGCAATCGCTCAAGGGCAGCGCAGGCGGGCACAGCTGGCTGATCTCGTAGCCGGTGTTCGGTGCCTGGTTCAGGGTCACGGAGAACGACTGCCCGCAGGAACTGATGAGGTCCATCGTCTCGGTGGTGGCCATGGGGATGCCACTGCAGTCCCGGAACAGGTTCAGGGTGATCAGGTAGGTGTTCCCACCGAGGCATTCAAACCCGATGTCGACCCCGCTGATGTGCGACGCCTGGACGCGCCCCCAGCCCAAGGCCAGCAGCAGGAACAGGAGGGCCCGGGAAAGGGAAGGGCGTACGTGTTCGGCCATGCGGAGACCTGTTGTTCAGGGTAAAATTAGATCCCGGCGCCGAGAGAAGCACCCGGTCCATAGACCAACGGAAGGCCTCCGGGGTTGCCTGGACCGGTGATCAGGCCATCCGGGCCTCCAATTCCTCGCGCAGGGCGGCCATGAAGCCCTCGGTGGTGAGGTAGTGCTGGGGGGCCACCTTTTCGGCATGGATGCAGGCGGCCAGGTCCTTGGTCATGCGGCCGCTCTCCACGGTGCGGATGCACACCTCCTCCAGCGTGCGGCAGAAACCGATGAGCGCCTCGTTGCCATCAAGCTTGCCGCGGAAGGCCAGCCCCCGCGTCCAGGCGAAGATGCTGGCGATGGGGTTGGTGCTCGTGGGCTTGCCCTCCTGGTGCATGCGGTAGTGACGGGTCACCGTGCCGTGGGCCGCCTCGGCCTCCATGGTCCTGCCATCGGGTGTGATCAGCACGCTGGTCATCAAGCCCAGCGAGCCGAAGCCCTGCGCCACGGTGTCGCTCTGCACGTCGCCGTCGTAGTTCTTGCAGGCCCAGATGAAGCCGCCGTTCCACTTGAGCGCGCTGGCCACCATGTCGTCGATCAGCCGGTGCTCGTACACGATGCCCAGTTTCTGGAACTCGGCCTTGTAATGCTTGTCGAACAGGTCCTGGAAGATGTCCTTGAAGCGGCCATCGTACTTCTTCAGGATGGTGTTCTTGGTGCTCAGGTACAGGGGCCACTTCTTCTGGATGGCCAGGTTGAAGCAGCTGTGCGCGAAGCCCTCGATGCTCTCATCGGTGTTGTACATGCTGAGGGCCACGCCGTTGCCGTCGAACTGGTACACATCCCAGCTCTGCGGGCTGCCGCCGTCGTCGGGGGTGAAGGTCATGGTGAGCCTGCCCTTGCCCTTGATCACGGCATCCGTGGCGCGGTACTGGTCGCCGAAGGCGTGGCGGCCGATGATGATGGGCTGCGTCCACCCGGGCACCAGGCGCGGTATGTTGCTGATCACGATGGGTTCGCGGAACACCGTGCCGTTGAGGATGTTGCGGATGGTGCCGTTGGGGCTCTTCCACATCTGCTTCAGCCCGAACTCCTGCACGCGCGCCTCATCGGGGGTGATGGTGGCGCACTTGATGCCGACGTTGTGCTTGAGGATCGCCTTGGCGGCCTCCACGGTCACCTTGTCCTCGGTGGCGTCCCGGTGCTCGATGCCGAGGTCGTAGTACTCGATGGGCACATCCACGTAGGGCAGGATCAGCTGGTCCTTGATCCACTTCCAGATGATCCGTGTCATCTCGTCGCCATCGAGCTCCACAACGGGCTTGGCCACCTTGATCTTGCTCATCTCTGCCGGTAAAGGGATTGTTCGGGATCGCGAATGTAGGCCGCCGTCCGTTCGCGGGTGGTGATGCCGCGGTGGTCCCGGTCACGCGGCCGGCCGGGGGCGCTCAGCCCAGGTCCAGGTCGAGCTCGTCGGCGAGCTTCCTCAGCGCCGGGTTCTTCTCCACGAGGATGTTGAACCGGTCGCGCGTGGTGTAGCGCGGGCGCAGGTCGGTCACCACCGCCTTCTCCACCTGCAGGTCGAGCCCGCCCAGGTCGAGCGCGCGCCGCAGGTGCCCCAGCAGCGTGGGCTTCTCCTCGCGCATGTACTTCTCCTGCACGTCGTTCACGATGGTGAACCGGAGGAGCCGGTCGCCGATCACCTCGGGTTCGCGGGCCACGAGCGTGGCGTGCAGGCTGTTCCTGCCCTCGCGCTTGCGGGCCAGGGCGTAATCCTCCCACACCTTCAGCAGCAGCGCCTGGTTGATGGGCTTGAGCGGTCCGTCCTCCCGTCCTTCCGGTTCGATGCCGGGGGTGTCCAGCGCCTCCGCTACGCCCACGGCCGCCTCGGGCCTGCGCACCGGCTGGGCGGTGATGGACACGGTGCCGGCCAGCCGGCGGACCGCCGGACGCGGCGCGGCTGCCGCGGTGGGAGCGGGGGTGGGCTCCGCAGCGGACGGCGCGGTCCGGGCGGTGGCGGGAGGTTCGGCGGGGACCTGAACAGCGGCTTTGGGGGCCGCCGAGGTCACGTCAGGACTTTTTTTTTCCTCGGTCGCCGCAGCCTTGGCGGAGGGGACCTCGGTCGCTGCGGCAGGGGCTGCGGCGGGGCGGCACAGCTGCATCAGGGCCAGCTCGGCCAGCAGCCGGGGCTCCTTGCTGCTCTTGTACTGCACGTCCACCTGGGCCAGGCGCTCCAGGGCGTCCACCAGCAGGGTGCGCGGCACGCGGGCGGCCTGCTCGGCATAGCGCGCGGCAAGGTCCT
>JBIJCH010000074.1:0-8087 GCA_044344815.1 Flavobacteriales bacterium
TGGCCGGGCCCGCAAAGCTCATCACCGGGTCGTTCAGCGTGGACGACTGCCCGTTGCTGAAGCTCCACGTGTAGCCGACGGCCCCCAGCGACTGGTTGATGAACTGCACGGTCGCCGGTGCCACGCAGCTGCTGTCGGGCGTGTGTGTGAAGGCCGCGGTGGGCACGGGATGCACCTGCACCTGCGTGTAGGCGGTGTCGGTGCAGCCGCTCAGGTTCTGCGCCACCAGTTGCACCACGTAGGTGCCGGGCAGCGTGTAGGTGTGCGTGGGGTTCGGCGATCCGCTGCTGTTGCCATCGCCCAGGTCCCAGGCGTTGTAGCCGCTGTCGGTGCTGCTGTTCTGGAACTGAACGGTGAGCGGCGCACAACCGCTCGCGGGGCTGGGCGCCATCGCGGCCACCGGAGTGGCCTTCACGGTCACCGGCTGCGCCAGCGCCGCCACGCATCCGGTGAGGTTCGAGGTCACCGTGGCCGTCACCGTCCACGTGCCCGCCGTGGCGTAGCTGTGCACAGGGTCGCTCAGCACGCTGGTGGTGCCGTCGCCGAAGGTCCAGGTGATCGCGCCGGTGTTGGGCGTGAGGTTGGTGAACTGGAAGGCATCGCCGGCGCACAGGCTGTCGGGCGCCCAGGTGAAGGCCACCGCCGGGCTCGCCAGCACGGTGATCACCTGCGTGGTGGTGTCGTAGCTGCAGCCGTTGTCGGCGAACAGCTGCACGGTGTAGCTGCCGGGGGTCGTGTAGGTGTGCGCGGGGTTCTGCTGCATGCTCACGTTGCCGTCGCCGAAGTCCCAGCCCCAGTTGGTGGCGCCGATGCTGTACTGCGTGAAGTTCACCGTGAGCGGCGCGCAGCCCTGCAGGGTGTCGGTGTTGAAGAAGGCGGTGACGTCGTTGCTCTGCACCAGCACATCGTAGGTGGCGGTGTCGCTGCCGCACGCGTTGGTGGCCACCAGCGTCACGGTGAAGGTGGTGTCGTTCGCGCCGGTGGTGTAGGTGTGCTGCACCAGGCTGTCCATCGTGGCGAGCGTGGTGCCGTCGCCGAAGTCCCACGTGAAGGATGAGGCCTGCCCGATTGTGACATTACTGAAGGTGGGCGTCCACGGGCTGCATCCGGTGTTAAGGTCGGGGCCGAAGAGCGCGGTGGGGGTGGGGAACACGGTGACGGTGGCCTGCGCCTGCACGCTGCCGCACAGGTTGGTGGCGGTGAGCGTGGGCGTGTACACCGTGTCCGCGAAGAGGCTGGCGACGTAGGTCATGGGTGGCGGGTCCTGCAGCACGCTGCCCAAGCCGTTGCCCATGTCCCATGCATAGCTCACGCCGGTTCCCGTGGTGGTGTTGGTGAACGCCGTGGTGAGCGGGCCGCATCCGCTCGCCGGCGCCAGGCTGAAGGCGATGGTGGGCATCTCCCACACGATCAGCGTGGCGCTCGTGGTGTCGTCACATCCGAAGGCCGTGGTCACCACCTGGGTCACCACGTAGGTGCCGCTGTCGGCGTAGGCATGGAGCGGGTTCTGCGTGAACGAGATGCCAGTGCCGTCACCGAAGTCCCACTGCCAGCCGCTGGCCCCGCTGCTCTGGTCGGTGAAGGGGAAGGGGCTCTGCTCGCAGGCGATGGGCGCGTTGGCGAAGCCGGCCACGGGCAGCGGGTTCACCGTGAAGGTGGTGCCGTCGCTGTTGGTGCAGCCATTACCATCGGTGAAGGTGTAGGACAGGGCGAAGGTGCCCACGCCGCTCACAAGGGGATCGAAGCTGCCGAGCACGGGGTCCGTGATGCCCGCACCGCTCCAGGTGCCGCCGGCCGGCGTGCCCGCCACGGTCTGCACCCCCGCATCGAAGCAGGCGGCAAGGGGCGCACCCGCGTCGACCACGGGCAGCGGGTTCACCGTCACCACCACCTGGTCCTGCGTCACGCAGGTGCCGCTGCCTTCGCTGTAGGTGAGCACGTAGGTGCCGGCGGCACCCGGGGTGAAGAGGCCACCGGTGGTCACCCACGGCGCTCCGCTCCAGCTTCCGCCGCCGGGCGTGCCGGGCAATTGGAAGGCCGCGCTGCCCACGCACACGGCCACATCGGCACCTGCGTTCGCCGGGTTGGTGACGGGGATCACCGTCACATCGGCCTGGTCGCTGTCGCTGCAGAAGTTGGCGTCGGTGTACGTGTAGGTCACGGTGAACACACCGGTGCCGTTGGGGGTGAAGAGCCCTCCGGTGCTGATGTTGGGTCCGGACCAGGTGCCGCCCGCCGGCACGCCCGTGAGCTGCTGCGGGAAGGGCTGGTCGCAGAAGAGCTGGTCAGGGCCCGCGTTCACGATGGGCAGCGGGTTCACCGTCACGAAGGTGGAGCCGCTGTCGGTGCAGCCATTGGCATCGGTGAACGTGTAGGTGATGGGTGTGGTGCCCACGCCGGCCAGCACCGGGTTGAACGCCCCGCCGGGGCTCGTGCCGGCACCGCTCCAGGTGCCTCCGGCTGGAGCGCCCACCAGGTTGAGCACGCCGCCATCAACGCACAACTCCTGGGGTCCGCCCGCGCTCACGATGGGCAGCGCGTTCACCGTCACGGTCACCTGGTCCTGCGTGATGCAGGTGCCTGTGCCCACGCCGTAGGTGAGCACGTAGCTTCCGGCGGTCGTGGGGGTGAAGAGGCCGCCCGCCGTCACCAACGGCGTGCCGCTCCAGCTGCCGCCTGCGGGCGTGCCGTTGAGCTGCACCGCGGATCCGCCCACGCACACGGACACATCAGGACCGGCGTTCGCGGGGTTCGATACGGGCACCACCGTCACATCGGCCTGGTCGCTGCTGGTGCATCCGTTGGCATCGGTGAAGGTGTAGGTGAGCGTGAAGGTCCCAGCGCCCGCCGCGGTGAAGAGGCCCGAGGCCGTGACGTTGGGGCCGCTCCAGGTGCCACCCGCCGGTGTGCCGGTGAGCTGCTGCGGGATGGGCTGGTCGCAGAAGGTCTGGTCGTTGCCGGCGTTCACCACGGGCAGTGCGTACACCGTCACCGTCATCGGGTCGGTGTCCACGCAGCCGTTGATGTTCGTGAATGTGTACGTGAGGTTGTACGTGCCGGGCCCCGCCAGCGTGGGGTCGAAGGTGCCACCGGGTGTCACCACGGGCCCGCTCCACACGCCGCCCGCAGGGGTTCCGGCGAGCAGCAACGGTGTACTGCCCATGCACACGCCTTGGTCGGGCGGCGTGCCGGCCACGGGGTTGGCCACCACGGTCACCGTGATCGGATCGCTCGTCTGGCAGGTGCCCGTGCCCGCGGTGTAGGTGAACACGTAGACCCCGGCCACCGCAGGGTTGAACTGGCCGGTGGTGCTGACACCGGGGCCGCTCCAGCTGCCGCCCGGCGGCATCGCGAAGAGGTTCAGCACAGGCGCGCCTTCGCACACGGTGATGTTGGGCCCTGTGACCGCCGGGCTGGTCACGGTGGTCACGGTGACCTGCATCTGGTCGCTGCCGCTGCAGCCGTTCGCGTCGGTGTAGGTGTAGGTGAGCGTGTAGGTGCCGGTGGCCGCCGGCGGGGTGTACAGGCCGCCCGCCGTCACGTTCGGCGCGCCGCTCCACGTGCCGCCCGCAGGCGTTCCGTTCAGCTGCACGGGGATCGGCTGGTTGCAGAAGGTCTGGTCGGGGCCAGCGCTCACCACCGGCGGCGTGGTCACGGTGACCACGGTGCTTGCGGTGCCGGGGCAGCCCAATCCGGCGCCGTTCACGATGTAGGTGGTGGTGGTGGGCGGGCTCACGGTGATGCTGGCGCCCGACCCCGCAGGCTGGCCGTTGGCCGTCCAGGTGTAGCCGCTGCCGCCGTTGGCCGTGAGGGTCGCGCTCGCGCCGGCGCAGATCGCTGGGTTGTTCGGTGTGATGGTGATCTGCGGAGCGGGGTTCACGGTGATGGTGACCGTGCTGGGCGGTCCTGCGCACACCAGGCCCAGGAAGGCCGTCACGGAGTATGTGCCGCTCATGGCCACCGTGGCGTTGGGGATCGAGGGGTTCTGCTGGTTGCTGCTGAAGCCGTTCGGTCCCGTCCAGCTGTACGTGGCGTTGGGGATGGTGGTGGCCTGCAACTGGATCGTCTGCCCGGCGCACAACGTGGTCGTGGTGGCGGTGGCGTTGGCCGTGGGCGGTGTGGGGTTCACCACCAGCGGAGCGGTGGTCTGCGCGGGGCCGCACTGGTTGTTCACGCTCACCTGCACGTTGTAGTTGCCCGCGTTGGCGTAGCTGAAGCCGCCGGGGTTGGTGCCCGTGCCGCTCGACGGCGAGCCGCCGGTGGTGGTCCATTGCGGGGTGGTGAGCACGCCACCGCACTGCTGGAAGGTGGCCACGGGGAAGATGCTCTGCCCCGCGCAGATCGGTCCCAGCGGTGCCAGCGTCACCTGTGGCTGACCCACCACCGTGACCGGTTGGGTGGCCGTCACCACCGGACAGCTGTTGATGGCCTGCAGCACCACGTTGTATGTGCCAGCACTGTTGAACTGGATCACCGGCTCGAAGCTGCTGGCCGTGGTGCCCGAAGTGAAGGTGGTGCTGTTGCCGCTGTTGCAGAAGCTGGCGGTCTGGTTCACCTGCCACTGGTACCGGATGCTGCAGCTGTTGGGGGCCGTGCTGGTGTTGTCCGTGGTGACCTGCTGGCCCTGGCAGATGGGGTTGGGGTTGAGCGTGAAGGCGGCTGTGGGCGGGCTCTCCACGCAGATGGTGCGCAGCAGGCTGTCTCCGTCGCACACGTTGCCGCCCAGGAGCTTCACCGTGTAGCTGCCGGGCGTGTTGAACACCACCCCGAGCGAGGTGCTGCCTGGGCTCCACGAGCCCGGGTCGAAGTTGGCGCCGATGAAGCCGTTGCTGTTGCCCAGCGTGCCGCTGCCCAGGGTCCAGCCAGCCGCCGGGGTGATGCTCCAGATCGCCGGACTGGTGCCGCTGCATGTGGGCGCCTCGGCGCCGCTCTGGCTGGTGTTGGTGAAGGTGACCGTGGTGTTCACGCAGGCCGTGTCGTTCGGGCTCACCGTGAAGTCGGTGCTGGGCGGCGTGCTCACGTAGATGGGCACCACCGAGCCGCTGCTGAGGCCGCAGGGGTTCTCGGCCTCGATGGTGGCGCTGAAGCTGTTGGGGAAGGTGGTGAGCCCGTTGCTGCTGGTGGTGCCGCAGCTGCTGATGGTGAACAGGTGGGTCACGCTCGGCGGCGGCGGGTGCGTGAAGGTCACCGGCGGACTGCCGTCGTTGAAGGTGACCGTGTAGATGGTGCCCGCCGGGTTGTTCGCCGTGCCGGTGATGGGGAACACCAGCTGGTTGGGCCCGCACACCGCCGTGTTGCCGGGGTTGCCGATGCCCACCGCCGGGTTGGTGCCCAGGAAGATGCTGTAGGTCCGCGTGTCGTTGCAGCCGTTGCCCTGGGTGATGGTGTAGGTGAGGGTGTAGATCCCCTGGTTGTACGTGTGGTTCTGCTGCGGCCACGTGGCACCGGTGGCGGTGAACGTGGGCGAGCCATCGCCCCAGTTGATGGTGTGCGTGGCGCCCGTTGTGGCCGCACCGGCGAAGTCGAAGATGAAGAGCGCGCTGGCCTGTGTGCCGCAGCGGTAGAAGGTGGGCACCCCGTTGAACACGGTGAACTGCGCGTTGGAGCTGGAGAGCGCAGCGTTGGCGCCCGGCAGCGGGTTCACGGTGACGTTGTCGGTGTCCGTGCACCCGTTGTCATCCGTGATGGTGAGCGTGTAGGTGGTGGAGGCCGCCGGCACGGTGAGCACCGGGTTCTGCGCGTTGGGGTTGCTGAGCCCGGCCGCCGGGCTCCAGCTGTAGGTGTAAGGCGCCTGCCCGTTGCTCGCGCTGCCGGTGAGCGTGAAGGTGGTCCCCGGGCACTGCGTCGGGGGATTGTTCATGGCGTTGGCCACCGCTGTGCAAGGCTGCGCCCAGGCCGCATGCTGCACGCCCAGGAAGGCGCAGGTGATCACCAGGCCCCGCAGGGCCGTTCGGACACTTCTCATCGGGTGCAAAGGTCCCCGGCCGGCGCGCGGCCGCGCCATCGTTGATGCCCTTGATCTGCAAGGGCCGCTGTGGATAACCGCGTTCGCGGGTGATGACCGCTCGTACCGGTCCTGGCACCGTTCATCCCCCCTGTGTCGGGGCCGCCCTCCCTCGGCGGACCTTCGCGCCGTGGAACGCAGGTCCCCCCTCCTGGCCAGGCTGCTGCCTTTGTTCACGCTCCTGCTGGCCGGCTGCGAGGACCCGTTCCAGTACGGGCCCTGGGAGGCCGAGGTGGAGGACGATCACCGCGCGCTGAACGCGGCCGCCATCAACACCATCCAGCAACGGCTCGCGGCCGACAGCCTGGGCTACACCTTCGCCGTGGTGGGTGACCCGCAGGGGTACTACGGCGATACCCATGATGTGCTCGATCATGCCGAGCGCCGGGGCGACCTCGCCTTCGCGGTGGTGATGGGCGACCTCACCGACCAGGGGCTCACCAAGGAGTTCACCTGGTACGCCGACCTTTTCGTGGGCCGCGCCTTGCCGGTGGTCTCGCTCATCGGCAACCACGACCACCTGGGCAACGGCCGTTCCATCTACGAGCTCATGTTCGGCCCGCGCAATGCGGTTTTCCAGGCAGGTGGCGCGCGGTTCGTGCTCTTCGACAACGTGGAGTACGAGAGCGAGGTGCCCGTTGACCACGCCTGGCTCGATGCGCAGCTGGCGGAGCCCTTCAACGGCCCCACGGTGGTGTGCATGCACATCCACCCCACGGACGTGCAGCTGCAGGGCGCTCCGCTGGAGTCCCTCAATGCCGTGATGGAGGCGCGGCGCCCGGACGCGGTGTTCATGGGCCACGGCCATGGTTACGACACGGGCGTTTTCCCCGGCGGCACACCTTGGGCCACCGTGGAATGGCTGCGCGACCGCGAATACCTGGTCGTGCAGGTGCTGCCCGACACGATCATCCACCAACGGGTGCCTGTGCCATGAGGGTGATGCTGGCCTCGGTGCTGGTGCTGCTGGGCAGCGTGGCGTGCGCGCAGGCGGACGCGGCATCCGAGCGCGCACCCCGATGGACGGCCCGTGGCCAGTTCGCCGGTCTGCAGGGCGCGGGCTCGTTGGGCCTGCTGTGGAACGTGCCCGATGGACGACTGCAGCTGGGTGCGCTCTACGGCCACGCCCCCGCGGTGAACGGCGCCAAGCCCTTCCACGTTGCGGTCCTTCGCGTGGCAGGTTCGTGGTTCCCGATGCAGATGCCCCGGACCGGTCGCTGGACGATCTCGCCCACGGCGTCGGTCTCGGCGTTGTTCGACCTCAGCGGCACCGCCTTCTATGCCCTGCCTCCGGAGTATCCGAAGGGCTACTACAGCCCCCAGGCCGTCCATGGACTGCTCGCGGTCGGCGGGCGCGTGGGGCGCATCCATCCCGGCGGTTCCGTCGCGTTCACCGCGGAGCTGGTCGCGCTCGATACCTACCTGTGGTAAGCGCTGAGCCAACGCACCGTGGGCCTGCACGAGCCGTGGAGCCTCGCGTTGGGTCTTGAGCTTTCCTTCTGATCGGGGTCAGCCCGGGATGCTGTCCAGGTAGCCCCTGAACGCGAGCCGCTCGCCCACCTCCTTGTAGGCCTCCTTGGGCTGCGGGCTCCAGGTGCCCAGTCCGTCCACGTACCGGTTGAACATGCAGAAGGCGGCGGCGATGAGCACCGTGTCGTGGATCTCCACGTCCGTGGCGCCGGCCGCACGCGCCGCAGCGATGTCGGCCTCGGTGACGTGCCCGCCACCCTGCTGCACCTGCTTCGCGATGGTGAGCAGTGCGCGCATTTTCGGGCTCAGCTCACGATCGGGCAGCCCGGCCTTGATCTCGTCGATGAGGTAGAGGTCGCCGCCGTGGTGCGCTGCGGCCGCCGCACCGTGACAGGTGTGGCAGAAGTGGCAGTCGTTCCACCAGCTCACGCTGCTGGCGATGATCTCGCGCTCGCCCATGGAGAGGGTGCTCGGTCCGCGCAGCAGGGTCTCGGCCAGGGCGTTCAGGGGCACCGCCGTCTCCGGACGGAAATGCATGAGCCCGATGATGCCGGGCAACTGTTCGTTCGTGAGGTTGATGTGGGCCATGGTGGGGTGGTGTTCCACGAAGGTG
>JBIJCH010000048.1:0-10151 GCA_044344815.1 Flavobacteriales bacterium
CGCTGGCAGGTAGGTCACATAACTGCGCACCACGCCCTGCCAAACCAGCGTGGAATTCGTTTGGGCGTGTACCGAAGAGCAGACCAGGATGGCCAGCAGACAGCCTGCCATCATCGGTTTCAACATAGTTTTTCCGTATCGCATCATTCAAGAATGAGGATTAAAGAAGAACGAGCTTGATCTTGGAGTTAGACGTTAGCCGGCAGGAAAGGTTCAACGTGACGACCGGCATACAGCACATCGCGGTGGCCACCAACAACATCATCGAAACGGTGAGCGCGCTGAAGGACCGCGGCGTGGAGTTCCTGTACGTACCGCCCAGCTACTACGACACGGTGATGGACCGCGTGGGCGAGATCGACGAGGACCTGGCGGTGCTGAAGCAGCATGGGGTGCTGGTGGACCGCGACGACGAGGGCTACCTGCTGCAGCTCTTCACCAAGCCGGTGCTGGACCGCCCCACGATGTTCTTCGAGATCATCCAGCGCAAGGGCGCCAAGAGCTTCGGCAAGGGCAACTTCAAGGCGTTGTTCGAGGCGATCGAGCGGGAGCAGGAGAACCGGGGGACGTTGTAGGAAGTGGCGAGCAGCCTGCCTACCGGTAGGCAGGCAAGTCTGCTTGTGGGCACGTTGCGCTCGAGGACAAGTACAAGATGAGGGGCGTTCCGGAAGGGGCGCCCTTCCCTTTTCCATCCTGCGGACCGCGAGCCCTTCCCTTCGGATATTTGACCTATGGCCAAGAAGATCACCGCACCCTTCCTGCATGACCCGCGCGTCCGTGTGGACAAGCCCGGGACCTTCAAGCTGAAACGGTTCCACAGCGACATCGACACCCCGCTGGTGAAGAAGGACCTGAAGGAACTGCTCGAACAGGACCGCGAGATCATCGCCGACCTGCAGGACGTGCTCTACGCCTCGGCCGAGCGAAGCGTGCTGCTGGTGTTCCAGGCCATGGACGCGGCCGGCAAGGACAGCTGCATCCGCCACGTGATGAGCGGCGTGAACCCGCAAGGCGTGCAGGTGCACAGCTTCAAGGCCCCATCCTCGCTGGAGCGCTCCCATGACTTCCTGTGGCGCCACCATGCCGCCGTGCCGCCCAAGGGCTTCATCGGCATCCACAACCGCAGCCACTACGAGGAGGTGCTGGTGACCCGTGTGCACCCCGAACTTCTGGTGGGGCAGAAGCTCCCGGGCATCCGCAAGGTGAAGGACGTCGACGGCAAGTTCTGGAAACACCGCTACGCCGCCATCAGGGCCTTCGAGGAGCACCTGGCCCGCAGCGGCACCGTGATCATGAAGTTCTTCCTGTACATGAGCCGCGACCAGCAGAAGCAGCGCTTCCTGGAACGCATCGACGACCCGGACAAGAACTGGAAGTTCAGCGCCAACGATGTGAAGGAGCGCGCCTTCTGGAAGGACTACATGGCCGCCTACGAGGACGCCATCCGCGAGACCGCCGCGCCCCACGCCCCGTGGTTCATCATCCCCGCCGACGACCAGTGGGAGAGCCGAGCCCTGGTGGGCCGCTTGCTACGCGAGCAATTTCAGGCGCTCGGCCTTGCGCACCCGAAGCTCGACCCCGCCGCGCTCACCGGGCTCAAGGCGGCACGCGCCACCCTGGTCAGGGAGCGCTGCTGAGGCCCGGGTACCGGCCTTGGGGTACCTTCGCACCATGGTGCGCCTCCCCCTCCTGCTCCTTTTGGGCCTCGGGCTCCTCACCGCGTGCGAGAAGGAGGAGGGTCCGCCCACCAACCCCTCCATCACCTTCCGCGTGGACAGCGCCCATGTGTACCGCGACACCACGGTGGGCACCTCGGACACCCTGTTCGTGGGCGTGAACGTGACCAAGGGCACGCAGGACATGCAGGCCTTCATCGTGCGGGTGTCCTACGATGGCGAGGAACCCACGATGACCGACGAGATCCCCTTCGACGCCGACGGCTTCTCCTACGAGAAGACCATCGTGACCCGCGCGCAGGCCGGCTCCGAGCGCTGGTATTTCGGCGTGGTGCTGGGCAACGGCGACCTCTTCTCCCGCAGCATCAAGCTCACCGTGCAGTAGGGGCGATCCGGGTAACTTCGCGGCGCCCGTGAAGGCGGGCACCGAACCATGTACCGCACCCACACCTGCGGCGAGCTCCGCCTCGCCGACGCCGGAAAGACCGTGACCCTCGCCGGATGGGTCCAACGCGCCCGCGACCTGGGCGGCATGACCTTCGTGGACCTCCGCGACCGCTTCGGCATCACCCAGCTCAGCTTCAACATGGAGCGCGACAAGGGGCTGTGCGAGCAGGCCCGCCAGCTGGGCCGCGAGTTCGTGGTGCAGGCCACCGGCACCGTGCGCGAGCGCGAGAGCAAGAACGCCAACATGCCCACCGGCGAGATCGAGCTCGTGGTGACGGACCTGAAGGTGCTGAACGGTGCGAAGACGCCGCCCTTCACCATCGAGGAGGAGACCGATGGCGGCGAGGAGCTGCGCATGAAGTACCGCTACCTCGACCTGCGGCGCGCCAATGTGCGCCGCAACTTCGAGCTGCGCCACCGCATGGCCATCGAGGTCCGCAACTACCTCAGCGAACAGCACTTCCTGGAGGTGGAAACGCCCGTGCTGATCAAGAGCACGCCGGAGGGCGCGCGCGACTTCGTGGTGCCCAGCCGCATGAACCAGGGTGAGTTCTACGCGCTGCCCCAGAGCCCGCAGACCTTCAAGCAGCTGCTGATGGTGGCCGGCTTCGACCGCTACTTCCAGCTGGTGAAATGCTTCCGCGACGAGGACCTGCGCGCCGACCGCCAGCCCGAGTTCACGCAGATCGACTGCGAGATGGCCTTCGTGGAGCAGGAGGACATCCTGAACACCTTCGAGGGCATGGCGAAGCACCTGTTCCAGGCCATCCACGGCATCACCTTCGACGGCGCCTTCCCGCGTATGAGCTTCGATGAAGCGATGAAGGCTTACGGCTGCGACAAGCCCGACCTGCGCTTCGGCATGAAGTTCCACGAGCTGAACGACCTGTTGCACGGGAAGGGTTTCAAGGTCTTCGACGAGGCCGAGCTGGTGGTGGGCATCAACGCGGAAGGCTGCGCCGGCTGGAGCCGCAAGCAGACCGACGCGCTCATCGACTTCGTGAAGCGCCCGCAGATCGGCGCCACCGGCATCGTGTTCGTGAAATGGACCGAGGAGGGCCTGAAGAGCACGGTGGACAAGTTCTTCACGCCGGAACAGCTCCAGCAATGGGCCGCGCGCTTCGGCATGAAGCAAGGTGACCTGCTCTGCATCATGGCGGGCAAGGCGGACAAGACGCGCAAGCAACTGAACGAACTGCGCCTGCACCTGGGCGACCAGCTCGGCCTGCGCGACCCCAAGGTGTTCAAGCCGCTCTGGGTGATCGACTTCCCCCTGCTGGAGCAGGACGAGGAGACGGGCCGCTGGCACGCCATGCACCACCCCTTCACGGCGCCCAAGCCCGAGGATGCCCAGAAGCTCTTCGACCAGCAGGACCTCGGCAGCGTGCGCGCCAACGCCTACGACCTGGTGATCAACGGCACCGAGATCGGCGGCGGCAGCATCCGCATCCACGACCGCGCCATGCAGGAGGCCATGTTCCGCGTGCTCGGCTTCACCGATGAGGACGCGCGCTACAAGTTCGGCTTCCTCATGGACGCCTTCGAGTTCGGCGCGCCCCCGCACGGCGGCGCGGCCTTCGGCTTCGACCGCTGGGTATCGCTCTTCGGCCACCGCACGGACATCCGCGAGTTCATCGCCTTCCCGAAGAACAACGCCGGCCGCGACATGATGATCGATGCGCCCAGCCGGATCGACGACGAGCAGCTGAAGGAGCTGGGGATCGCAGTGAAGGGCTGAGGGGCGGCAGCCTATTTTCGATCCGCACATCCCACGCACGTTCCCATGAAGAGCCACTGGTGCTTCTCCCTGCTGACCGCCCTGTTCGTGCAGGCATCCACTGCGCAGGACACCTTCTCCATCGTGGCGGTGGATCCCCTCACCGGCGAGGTGGGCAGCGCCGGGGCCTCGTGCGTGGACCTGCCGCTTTTCTTCCCCAACTACGCCACGGACTTCCTGGGCGACCTGATCCCGGGCCAGGGGGCGATCAACACGCAGGCCAGCTACAACACCACCAACCAGGCCAACGCACGCACGCGCATGTTGGCGGGCGATACCCCGCAGCAGATCATCAGCTGGCTGGTGGCGAACGATGTGCAGGGCAATCCCAACAGCCGCCAGTACGGCGTGGCGGCCCTGGTGAACGGGCAGGCACAGACCGCCGGGCATACCGGGAGCAACACGCTCAACTACAAGAACCACGTGGCCGGGCCCACCTACTGCGTGCAGGGCAACATCCTGCTGGGGCAGTCCATCCTGGATTCCATGGAGGCGCGGTTCCTGAACGAACCCGGTGACCTGGCGTGCAAGCTCATGGCCGCGCTGCAGGGCGCGAACGTGGTGGGTGCCGACACGCGCTGCAACGCCAACGGCACCTCCTCGCTCTTCGCCTTCGTGAAGGTGGCGCAGCCCACGGACCCCATCGGCACGCCCTCGTTCCTGCTGTCGGTAAGGACCATCGGCGGCGCCGGCATCGAGCCCATCGACTCGCTGCAGGTGCTCTTCGATGCGCAGCATGCATGCGGGGCCACCGCGCTGGCCGGCGCGTCCGCGGACCCGGCATGGCGCGTGCATCCGAATCCCGCCGGCGACGTCCTGGTGGTGGAGGGCGCGGCAGCGGGCGATGCCACAGCCACCTTCGGCCTTGTGGACCTGCAGGGGCGTGCCGTGGCCGCGGGGCGGCTGGCAGGGCCTGTTGCGCGCATCGACCTCACCGGCATCCCCGCAGGCCTCTATCTACTGGACCTGCGGCAGGGCGGCCGGCGCTGGCTGCGGATGGTGGTGCGGGAGTGAGCCGGCGATCGGGGATCGCACATCCTGGCCCGTCGTTCAGCGCACCGACAGCTGTGCGTTCCTCGTCTTCACGAACTGCAGCGCGCGCCGCTGGAGGATGAGCAGCGCAGGGTGCCCTGCACAACCTGCGGACCGGGATGGCGATGCGGGGGTGATGGGATCAGCGCCCCTTCACCACCTGGAACAACGTATCCAGCGCCGGGGCTTGCGCGGCAGGCGCCCCCAATTCCGCGGCCTTCGCCGTGGCCTCCGCGATGCGCTCCTTGCTGAGCGGATGCGAGCTGAGGAAGGCCAGCCCCTCAGGCATGTCGTGCGCCTCGCGCTCGAGCAGCCCCAACAAGGCGATCATGCCCTGCGGATCCACGCCGTTGGCGGCCAGGCGCTCCATGCCCACCGCATCGGCCTCGCTCTCCAATCCGCGGGAATAGGCCAGTCCGCGCAGGTCGTCGGCATGCTCGGCCACCAAGGCCGCGAGCGCGCTGATGTCGCCCACCACGAGGGCCACGAAGGCCCCACCGGCGAGGTCGCGCATGACGTTGCGCATGCTGTGGCGCAGCTGCACATGCGAGCCCTCGTGCGCGAGCAACGCGGCAAGCTCACCCGGTTCATGCATGCGGTCCAGGAGGCCGGTGTACACCACGATGTGTCCGCCCGGCAGCGCGAATGCGTTCACCTGATCGTCCTTCGCCACGTGGTAGGTCAGCGTGAAGTCGGGCGCCAACTCCAGCCTGTCGCCGAAGCGCTGCAGCGCGGCCGAGCGCGCCGTGTCGAGCTGGAGCGTGGGCGCCATCGAGGTCCAATAGGCCTCACCGATGCGGCGGTCGGCGTCGATCGGCAGCAGCGTGGCCAGCCAGCCCGCCAGCACCGGCAGCAGCCAGATGTACGCGGCCACTAGCAGGCCCGCGTACGAGAGCAGGAACCACACCGGTCGGCTCAGCAGGATGGGGATGGTGCCGTCGGCCTTGCGCGCCTTGGCGGTGCGCTTGAAATGCGCCGCGAACTGCCGCTGCACCGCCGGGTCCTTGATGATAGCCACCTGCGGCGGCGTGCCGAAACTGAGGCGCAGCGCTCCACCGGTGAGCTCCCAGGTGAACCGCTTGTCGCGCACGGGCCATTCCTGCCGCACGCCCTCGTGCTCCACCTCCAGCCGGTCGGGCGTGGTCCATTGCAGGCGCGCCTCCTTCGGCAGCGAGGAGAGGCCATCGTAGTAGGTGACGGTGATGGGGCCGGTCATGGTGGGTGCAAAGCTGCGGATCACGATCTTCGGGCGGTGCCCGGCGGTCCATTCCCGGCGCCGTTCCTCCCATGCACACCCCTGAAGCGGCCGACCTGCGACGCCAGCTCACCGTGCTGCACATGGCCCTGTGCCTGGGCTGCGCCGCCTTCCTGGGCGTGGCCGCGTACCTGTGGGGCTCCGGCACGGCGCCGATGGCCCACCGCGGCCCGATCCCCTACCTCGGTCAGGTGGCCCTGGTGCTGGCGGTGGCCGCGCCACTGGTCGCCATGGCCCTGTTCCGCAAGGGTGTGCGCGGGGAGGTCGCCCAGGCCACCGACCCCGGCGCCGCGCTGCGCAAGGCCTGCACCCTGCACTGGGCGCTGATCGAGGGCGCCCTCATCCTCAACCTCGTGGTGTTCCTGCTGCATGCCGAGCCCCTGCACTGGGGCGTGGCCGCCGGCCTGCTCCTGCTGCTGGTGCTGCGCGCCCCCTCCGAGCGTCGCATGCAGCGGTGGATGACCGGCACGGCCTGACCGTATGTCGCCCTTTGCAGCGCTCCTGCTCGGCGGCGGCATTGTGCTGCTGCTGGCCTGGGCCGCCGGCGTGTTCCGTGGGCGGCGGCGCGGCCTCACCCCCCAGCAGGCCGCCGTGGTGCGCAAGTACTTCCCCTTCCACGCCACGCTGTCGCCCACCGACCGGGAGCGCTTCGAACGGGTGACCGGCCGCTTCCTGAACGACAAGGAGTGGTACGCCGCCGGCATCCGCCTGGAGGAGGAGATGAAGGTGATGATCAGCGCCTGCGCCGCCCAGCTGCTGCACGGGTTCGACGAGCGCATCACCCTCACCCACTTCAGCCGCATCGTGGTGCATCCTGATGCCTACCGCGCACACCGCAAGGACCGCATGCACCTTGGCGAGGTGAACCCCAAGGCGGGCGTGATCCGGCTCTCGTGGAAGCACTTCCTGGAGGGCTATGCACGGCCGGGCGACGCGCACAACGTGGGCCTGCACGAGATGGCGCATGCGCTCTGGTTCGAGGACTTCATCCCCAACCACGAGGACGGCTTCCTGGACCCGGTGCTGCTGGACGAGTGGAAGATCCTGGGCGACCAGGAGATGGCCGCCATCCGGGCGGGCAAGGCCAGCCTGCTGCGCCATTACGCGGCCACCAACCAGGAGGAGTTCTTCGCCGTGGCCGTGGAGTACTTCTTCGAGCGTTCCGGCGACTTCAAGGCCCAGCTGCCTGAACTGTACGCGGTGATGAGCGGTTTGCTGAAGCAGGACCCGGCCGGGGCGGAAGGCCAGGCATGAACCGTGAAGGCCTCTCGCCCTGTCCGGCCGTGAAAAACACGAAGCCCCGCTTGTGGCGGGGCCTCGGACTCGGAGTTGGCCGACCAGGGCTCGAACCTGGACTCTTCTGAACCAAAATCAGACGTGTTGCCAGTTACACCATCGGCCATCGGGTGCACCTGCCTGCCTTGCGGCGGGATTTGGGTCCGGACCCGGAGGTCCTTCGCCAAAGGCGGTGCAAAAGTAGAAAGATCCGCGCAACCAACGCATCACCCCCGACCCGAACGGACTTTCGGGTATTTTCGTCGCCTTGGGGCGGCTCCTGCACCTCTGATGGTCAAAGCCCCGGACCGCCTGAACGACCGTTCGCCAAGGACCAGACGCCTGCATGGACTTCAAGAAGCTCAACATCATCACCGGGTGGCTCGTGTTCCTGGTGGCCACCTGGACGTACATCGCCACGATCGAACCCACCGCCAGCTTCTGGGACTGCGGTGAGTTCATCGCCACGGCCTACAAGGTGGAGGTGGGCCACCCGCCCGGCGCCCCGCTCTTCATGATCCTGGCCCGGGTGTTCTCGGCCTTCGTGCCGTTGGAGAGCGTGCCTGCGGCGATCAACGTGCTGAGCGCCCTGTGCAGCTCCTTCACCATCCTGTTCCTCTTCTGGAGCATCACGCACATGGCCCACAAGCTCGCCACCCGCGATGGTGGTGCGCCCACCACCGGCCAGGTGATCGCGATCCTGGGCAGCGGCGTGGTGGGCGCCCTCGCCTACACCTGGAGCGACAGCTTCTGGTTCAGCGCCGTGGAGGGCGAGGTGTACGCCATGTCGAGCCTGTTCACCGCCATGGTGTTCTGGGCCATCCTGAAGTGGGAGAGCCAGGCGGACGAGGCCCACAACACCCGCTGGCTGATCCTCATCGCCTACCTCATGGGCCTGAGCATCGGCGTGCACCTGCTGAACCTGCTCTGCATCCCGGCCATCGCCTTCGTCTACTACTTCAAGAAGTACAAGGTGACACCCCTCGGTGTGGTGTGGACCTTCGTGATCAGCGCCCTCATCCTGGGGGCCATCCAGGCGGTGATCATCCCCGGCCTGGTGCGCATGGCCGGCTGGTTCGAGCTGCGCTTCGTGAACGACATGGGCCTGCCCTTCAACACCGGCAACCTGGTGTACGGCGCCCTGCTCACCGCCCTGCTCGTGTATGGCCTCCTGTGGAGCCAGCGCCAGGGCCGCGCCGTGCTCAACACCATCATCCTGGGTGTCACCGTGGTGATCGTGGGCTACAGCACCTACGCGCTCATCGTGATCCGCAGCCATGCCAACCCGCCCATCGACGAGAACAACCCCGAGAACGTCTTCAACCTGCTGAGCTACCTGAACCGCGAGCAGTACGGCGACCGCCCCCTGCTGATGGGCCAGTTCTGGGATTCGCCGCTGGACGACCGCCGGGGCGATGGCACGCCCGTGTACACCGCCACCTACCTGGTGAAGAAAGGCGGCCGGGCGGTGAAGACCTTCTACGACGGCTGGAGCGCCGAGCACTACATGGAGGCCAACCCAGGCCTGGAGCTCGAGCACCGCTACGTGATAACCGATGCGCGCAAGGGCACCGAGCCCATCTACGACCCGGCCTTCACCATGGTGTTCCCGCGCATGTACAGTTCGCAGGCCAGCCACAAGGCCGCCTACAAGGATTGGAGCGGGTTCAAGGGCGTGCCCGTGCGCACCACCGACCGCGAGGGCAACCCCACCATCATCCACAAGCCCACCCAGGGCGAGAACCTGCGCTTCTTCCTGGACTACCAGGTGAACTGGATGTACTGGCGCTACTTCCTGTGGAACTTCGCCGGCCGCCAGAACGACATCCAGGGCCACGGCGGCATCACCGAGGGCAACTGGCTCACCGGCATCAAGGCCATCGACGCGCAGCGCCTGGGCAACCAGGACCACCTGCCGCCCAGCATGACCGCCAACAAGGGCTTCAACAAGCTCTACCTGCTGCCCCTGCTCCTGGGCATGATCGGCTTCGTGTACCAGCTGGTGCGGCACCTGCGCGACTGGACGGTGGTGATGCTGCTGTTCTTCTTCACCGGCCTGGCCATCGTGATCTACCTGAACCAGACGCCCTACCAGCCGCGCGAGCGCGACTACGCCTATGTGGGCTCTTTCTACGCCTTCGCCATCTGGATCGGGCTGGGCGTGTTCGCGTTGTTCGACGCGGCCCGGTCGGTGACGCAGCGCGACCTGGTCACCGCCATCGGTGCGGCGTTCGGCGTGGGCGTGCTGAAGTACCTGGTGGAGATGCTCTCCGGCAACGACCACTCCGTGTCCTTCGCGCTGTTCTTCATGGCCGCGCTGGCCGGGGCCGCGCTGGGGCTCATGCACCTGCTGGGGCGCGTGATGCGCAATGAGGTGGCCTGGGGATCCACGGCCACGCTGCTGGGCCTGCTGGTGCCCGCGGTGATGGTGCGCGCCGGATGGGACGACCACGACCGGGGCATCCGCACGCCCGCACGCGACCTCGCCTCCGACTACCTGGAGAGCTGTGCGCCCAACGCCATCCTCTTCACCAACGGCGACAACGACACCTTCCCCCTGTGGTACGCACAGGAGGTGGAAGGCATCCGCACCGACGTGCGCGTGGTGAACCTGAGCCTGCTGAACACCGACTGGTACATCGACCAGATGCGCCGCCGCGCCTACGACAGCCCGCCCGTGCCCTTCGGC
>JBIJCH010000411.1:0-2619 GCA_044344815.1 Flavobacteriales bacterium
GCGTGAGGATGGGGTCCCGGTCGTTCGAGGCCCCCGTGTACTTCACGGTGCGGTCGAAGGTCACATCCCCCGCCCACATCACCTCCGCAGGGAAGGTGCCCGGAACGCTCTTGCGCGCCTCGGTGCCGAAGGTGGCCGTGAGGGCCGAGGTGAGGTTGACCGTGCTTGTGGTGCCGGTGAGCGCCACGGCGCTGGCCACCATCACCCCAAGGTGGTTGCGGTGCCGCACCGCCACGAAGTAGTTGCCCGGCGGGCGGCCGTTGAACAGCACGCCCGAGGTGCCGTCCACGTCCACCACATCACCGTCCCGCTGCAGCAGGGCGCAACGCGAGGCCAGCACCTGGGCGCTGTTCGCCGGGTTGCGAAGCTCCACCACCACCCAGTCCACGATGGCGTTGTTGCCCGTGGTGTTCAGCAGCGCGGCGCTCACCGTCTCACCGCCGCCGCCGCCGGTGTGCGCATAGCCCAGGCCCGTGTACGGCTCGGTGGTGGGCACGAGCCCCGCGCTCCGGAGCGCATCGCCCATCAGGCCGGTGCTGCTGCTGTACGGACCCTCCAGGAACACGCGCGGCGAGACCCGCACGCTGGGGAACAACAGCGTGGGGATCAAGCACCAGCTGTTCAGGGTGCCCTGGTCCTGAGTGGCCACGTCCTGCACCGCCAGCGTCCAGGTGCCCTCGAAGAGCTGCCCGTCGAAGCCGGCGAGGGAGGCCGTGGGGATCACGAAGAGGTTGTTCAGCGGACAGGTGGAGCCCACGGTGCCGTTCACGCCGGTCTGGTCGAACTCCACGTTGATGTTGTCGGCAGCCCCGCACACACCCGAGCCGATCAGGTTGATGATGGTGCCCTGCGGACTGGTGAGCCGCACCCGCAGGTCGCTGCAGTAGGTGTGCGTGACGTTCACGTACACGTTGAGGTCGGTGATCGTGGCCCCGCTTTGGGAGGGCACCACGATGGTGCTGTTCACCGTGGTGTTGTCCACGATGCTGGCCACCGTGGTGTTGGAGAACAGGCCGCAGCCGGCGCCGGGCGCGTTGCAGTTCTTGGTGAAGTTGTTCACCGCCAGGCCGCACTGGGCGAAGAGGTTGTGCACCAGCACCACGTTCACGGCCGCCCCGCTGGCGTAGTTGCCGAAGGGACCGTACAGGCCCGGGGCCGTCACGGTCTGCACGGTGGTCGGGGTGAGCGGACCGCCGGCATCGGGGTCGATCTGGATGGCGATGCTGGTGGCGCTGCCCAGGGAGGTGAGGTTCACCGTCACCGAATAGTTGGTGGTGCCGATGCAGTTGCCCACCACCGTGGCCGCCGGGGCGGTGCAGCAGGAGGTGCCGTTGGAGACCACCGGGGCCAGCTGCTGGTCACAGGCACTGTTCCCTGTGTGGCGCACCTGCACCACCACGCTGGTGCCGAAGGCGTAGGTGCCCACGGTGTACGTGCCCGGCACACGGTTGCTGTTGAAGGTGAAGGCCCCGCCGTTCACCGAGGTGTAGATGTCGTAGTTCGGCGCATCGCCGTTGGCACCGATGGTCACCCCCACGTCGAAGGTGCCCGCACCGCAGTTGTCCGCCACGCTCTGGCTCACCGAGGGCGCCGTGCAGCCCAAGGGCGCGAAGCTGAACTTGAACATGCGCGTGCGCCAGCTGGTGGCCGGGTTGTAGCAGCCGGTGCCGTAGAACGAAACACCGTCGGCCGGGTCCACGTCGAGCGAGAAGTAGTCACCCCACCGGTTGCTGGCGTTGGAGGCGGTGCCGGCCACGATGCTCGTTTCCGCGATGGTCATCTGCCCCAGCGGGTCGGTGGCGTAGCGGCCGGTGTAGCGCAGGCTGGGGAACACGTTGCCGCCCGTGGTGCCGCTCACGCTGTACGCCAGGGCGATGTCGCCGTTGTTGTTGATGGCGATCCCGGCCATCCAGCGGTCGTTCGCATCGGGGCTGTAGGTGCCCTGCTGGCGGATGGTCCACGGGTTGGCGATGCCGCCGTTGCGCCGCAGCTCGTACCAGCGGATGCCCCCGCGGTCGGTGTTGTTCACGTCGGTCACATGGTCGCACACGATGGTCTCGCCCGCCGGCAGGTTGCGGTAGTGCACCTTGTTCATGAGCACCTCGCGCAGCGGGTCGAGCGTGGTGGTGCTGCCCGGCTGGTTCATGCAGTTGAACGAGGTGAAGCCGCACAGGCCGGTGTCGAAGGGGTCGGTGTTCAGGATGGCCGGACCGGTGATGGTGGAACTGGCCGGCGTGGTGGCGTTGTAGTTGATGTTCCAGATCTCCAGCCGGTCGGCCGGAGCGCCCCACGCATCATCGGCCATGCGCATGAACATGGCGGGCGCGCCGGTGGGCGGCGCCGGACCTCCATCGAAGGTGACAGGCGTGGTGGCCTGGAAGCCGATGGTGCCATACGAGCTTACCGTGAAGCGCACGGCCGTGCCGGTGACGCCCGCCAGCATGTTGGCCTTGGGCAGCACGTAGATCGCAGGCGAGCTCTCGTTGGTGGTCACCACGTAGCAATCGGTCCACACCGCGTACTTCGGATAGTCCGGGAAGTTGGTGGCCTGATAGCTGTAAGCGTACCAGCTGCCCAACGGGTCCGGCGTCTGGCTGATGGCCACCAGCAGACGGTTGC